>DRLM01000007.1 GCA_011375345.1 Gammaproteobacteria bacterium | reverse complement strand
CTTCCCGCCACAGGGCAACGATCTCCGTAACGAACTCATCGAAACGCGTAGGCGCGCGCTTGAGGATGTCTTGCTGGCGGACCAGCTCTTCTTCGCAGGCGATCAGGCCATGGCGCTGGAAGTAGTCGTACATCACCCGCAAATCCTGCACCATCCACTCAGGCATCATGTGTTGGGCCTGTTTGGCCCAGGCGTCAAGATCGTCGCCGCCGTATGAGATGTTGCGGCCGAGATGGCGGCTGAATGTTTCCGCCACACCGTCACCGGTCAGGACATCGGGACCGTGCAAACCGTATTCCCTGCCATCAAAGGCGGAATCGCTGAGGGCGTTCACAGCCGCATCCGCCACATCACGCACGTCAACACGGTTCAGGCCCACCGAACCTATGGGCTGCGGATATACCCCAAAGGACATGACCGCAGCCCGGCACCAGAGGGAATCGTTCTGAAAGAAATTGTTGGGGCGCAAAATTGTGTAGGCAATGCCAGAGGTTATTATGGCCTCTTCGACGGGACGCTTGCTGCGGAAATGGGGAATGACGTCCGCTCCGGCCGGCATGGGAACGGAAAGATAAACGATTTTTTCAAGCTTGGCCGCCCTGGCCGCCGCGACGGCGGCCAGACCGAGTTCGGTTTCGTGCTGATTGAGCGGCGTCACCAAAAACAAGGCCCGGGCGCCGTCAAACGCCATACCCAGCGTCGTGGGCTTGTCCAGATCGCCCACCCGGCCTTCCACACCCCGGGGCAGGTCGGCAATCTTGCTGGCGAAACGCGTCATTCCGCGTACTGCAGTACCCATTGCCAAGAGCCGGCCTGCCACCGCGCTACCAACGAGTCCTGTCGCGCCGACTACCAATGTGGTCATGTGTGGCCTCCCTATATGCACACTCAACGTTACCTGGTCACAACAAGGGAATAGTACTGTGACGCCGGCGTGAGGAAAAGATCAGGCGCCGGCCACATCCTGGCGGCGGGCCCAAAGAGGCAGACCGCCTCCCGGAACCCGAGGTTCCGGGAGGCAGGATCAATGAGCAAAGCGATTGGAATACGGTGTTAGAATCGTCGTTCGCGGCGGGGAGTGCGCTCCCGGGCTTCGTTGATGCGCAGCGGCCGCCCGCCCATGTCGGAGCCGTTGAGGTTGGAGATGGCGGCACCGGCGGCTTCGTCATCCATTTCCACAAAGCCAAATCCGCGGGGACGGCCCGTGTCGCGATCGGACACCAGTTTCACGGATTGCACTTCGCCGTAGGCCTCAAACAAGTTGCGAACTTCATCCTCGGTGGCTGAGAAGGGCAGATTGCCAACATAAATCGATTTCATGAGCGTAAACACCTATAAACCTTCGGGCTAAACAAGCACCGAATTAATCACATCTTTCAGAGCGCTAAAAATCCGGGAAAACTACGACCCGCAATCCCACACCCTGCCTCGGTTACGTATCGGGCTTTGTTCCAGGATCGCTATCACGACATGAACGCGAGTACCAAAAGCTAGATAGTAGACCGCTGACAGCTTACGCTTATTTGTTTACTGATACAATCCATTTTTCCCCGGTGACGCACATTTTTCGCCATAGCGCAAGCAGCTGCGCGCACATCGCCAAACCAAGCCCGTACAAGGAGTCACGTTATGACTGCATCCAGTAATCAGCCAGACTGGGATCTCATTGCCGAAAAATTCGATTTGTGGCTGCCCCACATCGCCCCTGTGGGGGAGGGTTTGCTGACCGCCCTCAAAGCCCGGGCGGGAGATCAGATTCTCGACGTCGCCTCGGGCACGGGAGAACCCGCGCTGACACTGGCGCGACGGTTTGAAGGCCGGTTAAACATCGTGGGCATAGACGCCGCCGAGGCCATGGCCCGCGTGGCGCAAAACAAGGTGGAACAGGAGGGCCTGAAAAATGTCCGCTTCCAGTGCATGGCCGCCGAACACATGGATTTCCCGGACGAGCACTTTGACCGGGTACTGTGCCGCTTCGGCGTCATGTTGTTCGACGAGCCCTTGCAGGGATTGAAAGAAATGCACCGGGTATTGAAGCGGGGAGGCACTTTCGCCCTGGCGGTGTGGGGTGAGCCGGAGACCATGCCCACGCTGCACTGGACCTTTGAGGTGTTGAAGAACCGTTTGCCGGAAGACCTGCATCCCCCCCTGGCGAAGGTCACCTCACTGGGAGGCGAAGGGGTGTTGGCAGGACTATTGAAGGAAGCCGGCTTTGTTGATTTTTCCGTTACCCGGTCGCGCTTCGAGTATCAGTTTCCCGACTTCGATGCCTATTGGGATGTGGTCGAGGCCTCGGACATCATGAAAAATCAGTTCGATGCCCTGTCCGCCGCGGAGCGCGACGCCGTGCGTGATGAAGTGGGCGCCTTTGCCCGCCACTGCGTGCAGGACGGCCAGTTACGCATCCCGCACGAATATTTATTGGCGGCCGGGCGTCGTTAAGGGACGATAGATGATAAAACTCAGATCATCGGGATGGCTGGGCAGGCCGGGCTGCGGGTGCAACATCCGCTCCCGGCAGGTCTCCAGCAGGGCTTTCCCGGCCTGATCCAGGGAACCGGCGCGTACGGCCTCGACAATTTCACCCATGTACAGATTGTCCGCCAAACCGTCGCTGGCGACGGTCAGGGTGTCCCGCGGGGCCAGGGTCACTGCCGGCCCGACATCGATGCGCATCGCGGCACTGCCGATCACGTTGGAAACGATATTGCGCTCCTCGTGATGCACCGCCTCTTCCTCGTCCAGCCAACCGGCTTCCACAGCATAACCCACGGGGGAATGCGCCACGCTTTGAAATTTTATCTTGCCGCGCTGGCCGCTCAGCAATATCAGCGAATCGCCCACGTGATAGGAGCGCATGGTGTTGCCTTGCAGCTCCACCACGGCCAAGGTACTGGCCGCCCCACTGCCCTGCGCCAGCACCATGGCGTTGGCTTTTTCAATACCATCGAGCACCGCATCGCGGATAACCGCACCGCTGGCCGCCGCGGCCAGCAACTGTTCCGTCAGGGTGTGCACCACCAAGCTGGATGCGGTGTCACCGGAGGGCAGACCGCCCAAGCCGTCGGCCACGATCAGCACCGCGGCATCGTGACGCACGGCCACCAGGGCCACCGCGTCTTCGTTGACCGTCTCCTTGGTCGGGGAACGCGCCGTATACAAGACCGTGGACCCCAGTCCCAGCCGCTGTCTCAACGGCATGCTCATATTCTGCCGGGCCCAGACCTGAGCGCCGTCGCGGGCGAAAACCTCGTTCAAGCGGATCAGCTCCATTCCATGGTTTCAAGGTAGGCGCGCAACTGGCCCGCAGTGCGGAATTTCTTCAAAATCAGCCTCTTTTTGAGACCACAGCAGATGGCTTTGACCTCCGGCGGGTGGTGGGAATAGCGCTTCGCGCCCCCCAGGGCATCGTAAAACAGGCGCACCAGGTCCAGCACATCGTGATGAATGTGCTCACCCCGCGGCGCGCCCCAGTGAAACATATCCAGCAGTTTGAGCTCAAAACCCAGCCCGTAGCGCAGCACAATGATATTGTCAGCGTGCAGATCGCCGTGGTATTCGCCCATGTTGTGAATCACCTCAATGCCGGACGCCAGGGCGTGCAGAAGATGGACCGCCTGGAAAGGACTCAGGCGTTTTTTCGGCTGGCGCGCGAGAAAGCGGCTGAGCAATTCCCCTTCCACAAACTCAGAAACCAGAAAGGTGATGGGGATGCCGCGATAGACAATGGAGTCCTGGGTGTAGTACTGAATCACCACCGGACACTGCCGCAGCTTGTGCAGTTTCTTCGCATAAAAAATCGCTGCGCGGTCGTTGATGTTGCGCTCGGGGAAAAAGAACTTGGCGGTACGCTCAATTCCCGTGGGCCGCTCGCGTATCAGATACACCTCTCCTTCCCAGCCCGCGCCCAGGCGCGTCACCACTTCGTAGCGGTCGCGCAGCAACTTGCCCGCCTTGAAATTAAAGCTGTCGATACGGGGGGCTTTTTTGCGGACGTTCTGCATCTGGGACACATTGTCGTGTTGCCGCTGCCGGCCTGCTGAAGATAACCGCAGTGGCGAAGTGCGCGCACTTGACCGTCCAACGTCGCACTGCGGCGACAGCCGAAAACGCAGAATATAGCGGGCCGTTGCCAGTCTGCCAAAATTCCTGTCGGCGAGCGGCGACGATTTGCGCCTGCGCACCCCACCCCAAGCGGCGCAAACCGTTCCAATACACTGAAATAACAGGATAACTATATTCTGGCACGCAACTTGTTACACCGTTTGTGAGGCATCAATGCATGCCCCGCCACGGGAAGACCCGGCCCCATCGCCGGCGGTCTTCTCGAATCATCCCGCCGAGCGGAACAGGCGACGGCTCACACCTTCCCGGTTCAAACCCGCTGAACCGCCTGAGGTGCCCTAACCCTCGAGCCGCCAGCCTGGGGTCCACTCACCCGCCCCGCCTTCATCCCCCTTGACGGCGGCTGCCCAGGCAGCCGCCGTTTTCATTGGGAAAGCGAAGGCTAGGAGGCCAGGGAGGACGGGGGAGTCCAGTCCTGTACGAACACATAAGGGGCGAGCACCACGCTGCGCAAGCGCGTGGCACCGTTTTCCCAGCGTTCAATCTGGCCGTTGGTGGGACGGGTAATCAAACCGTCGGTAATCCAGCGGGCGATTTGCTCCACCTCGTCGCGGGCCACGCACACCCCCACCTCCACCAAATCCAAACGGGGATCCACCACGCGCAAACGGCCCCGGGCGTGATGGGGACGCAGCGTGGGCCAGTCCGCATCACCGGTCTCCGCGCGCAGTTTGTTTTGTAATTCATCCATGCCTGCCATCCTTCCTCTGAGCGTATGTTTGTCTTACGCGTGATTGAATTTTAGTACTTTCCCGGGGTGTATTGCCTCAGGAATCCGGGCCGACAAATATGGCGACCCAAGAGGACTTAAAGAACGAAAGCGCAGCGCATGGCCCCCACAGAACAACACAGACAAGCCCCCCGCCAGACGGGCCGGTGCGGCTGGGGTATCGTCCTGACCACGGCAGTGTTCAGCGGCGCCTGCCTCGCCGTTGCTACCGGTTTGCCCGGCGCACTCCTGCCCGCCCGGCCGATACTGATACAGACCCCAAGCCCGGCAGTGCGCCCCGCACCGGCCTTTTCGCCCGGCCCCGCCCAGGCACAAGTGGCGGTGTCACAATACCTCCAGGGCCTGAGCGCCCTGGAGCACGGTGAAACGGGCGCCGCCGGCCGGCACTTCAAAACTGCCCTGGAAAAACAACCCACACTGGCCGCCGCCTACGTGGGACTGGCCAAGGTAGCGCTCATGGGGGGTGACTGGCGCAGCGCCGAACTCAATGCCCGCCACGCCATAGCGCTGCTCCGCCAGCACCGCGACGCCCCGGTGGACACCGGCCGCCGGCCCACGCTGCTGAGTCACGCCCAATCAATCTTGAGCGCCGCGCTGAGACCGCGCCCTTGACAGCTGGTTGGACAACAGCCTGCAGCCCGCCCGTATGCCCACCGGCACGCGATCATCTCGCGCTCTTTGAGGGGGGCAGGGCCGCGCCGCCCTGCACAAGCGGCGGATAGTGTTACCATTCTCTGAGCTGCCGCAAGAAGCAAGCGGATGACGCCTCGTCTTGCCAGGCTGCCGGCACCGGCTTGTCGACGCCGCCGCAAAAATAGGGCATAAAGGCCTCTTGCCGGCGCGACGCTCCGCGGCGTCGCCGCATGGCTCACGGCATCAACTGACGGATGACAGCATCATGGGGATTTTTCAAAGGAACCTGATTCCGGCGCGCTGCATCAGGCGCTTTGCCCTGGCCGCCGCAATCGCAGGCCTTGTAGCCTGTGCGCCCAAACCGGCGGTGGTCGTGGACCAACTGCCCACTCCCCGCGACGAAGCGCGCAGCGCTTATTTGCAAGGGGATTACGAACGGGTGTTGCGCATCGTGGGCCCCATGGCGGAATCAGGCAAGGCCTGGGCGCAGTACACCCTGGGCTACATGCAGTTCTACGGCGAAGGCGTGGCGCAAAACAAAGCAGCGGGCAGACAATGGATAGAACGGGCCGCCGCCCAGGCCCACCCCCCCGCCCAGGCGGCGCTGGCGGAAATCCGCCAGGCGGAGCGGGCAGCCGCGGCGGCGCGAAAAGAGGCCGACATGGCTGCCGCCGAAGCCAGGGCGGCCCCTCCCCCTCCAAAAAATGAACCGGCCCTGGTGCAAGTGGACGAAAGCGCCGCCACACCGGTTGCCCCCGTGGGCGCACCCAAAGGGCCGGAATGGGTGGCCACCGAAGACCCCAACCGCTACACGATCCAGCTCATCAGCAGCCGGCGGGAGCACGCCATCCGCCGCTACGTGCTGAAGGAAAAACTCGGTTCCCGTGCTGGCTACTTCCCCTACCGCCTGGAAGGGGAAGCCTGGTATGCCGTGGTTTACGGCAGTTACGCCAGCGCAGAGGAAGCCCAGGCTGCCATCGCGACCTTGCCGCCCCATTTGCGCGAATCCTCCCCCTGGGTGAGAAACTTCGGCAGCATTCAGGCCCTGATGCGCGAATCGGGTTTTCTCATCACACCGTAAAAACCAGAGGCGACCGCCGGACCCGCGGGTAGATTGTTGTCTTCCCAAAAAGGACGGCGCTGACTACCATGTCGACGGTCCTCCAAATTCACCCAGGCCAATGAGTGTGCTGAAAGACCTGTTTGACAACAACCGCCGCTGGGCGGATACCCTGACGGCGGCAAACCCGGCCTTTTTCCCGACGCTGTCGCGCCAGCAGGCCCCCGACTATCTCTGGATAGGCTGCGCCGACAGCCGCGTGCCCGCCAACGAAATCGTGGGCCTGCTGCCCGGCGAGCTGTTCGTGCACCGCAACGTCGCCAACGTGGTGGTGCACACAGATTTAAACTGCCTGTCGGTGATGCAGTACGCGGTGGATGTGCTGCAGGTGGAGCACATCATCGTCTGCGGCCACTACGGATGCGGCGGCGTGCAGGCCGCCTTGCACGATTCCCGCCTGGGCCTGATCGACAACTGGCTACGCCACGTTCAGGATGTCAAACAAAAACACGCCACGCGCCTGGCACGCATCGCCGACCCCGACCGGCGCCTGAACCGCTTGTGCGAACTCAACGTCATCGAGCAAGTGCTCAATGTCTGTCACACCACGGTGGTGCAAGATGCCTGGGCCCGGGGCCAGACCTTGTCGGCCCACGGCTGGGTGTACGGCCTGCGCGACGGCAGGCTGCGTGATTTGAAGATGTGCGTCAGCGGCCCGGACGCTCTCCCTGAGGCCTACCTTGCCGCCGTGGACAACGGCACGAAGCAGGTCTGACAAGACGTTGAAACGCCCTCCGGGAGCACCGCCCGGGGGCCGCCCGACGATCAGAGCGCCATACCCAGGAGCACGACGCCCAGTACCAGCCGGTAGGCCACGAAGGGCATCATGCCCATGCGCTTTAGCATCTGCAAAAAGAAATGGATACACAGATAGGCGCTGACCGCGGCCACCAGCGCCCCCGGCAGCAACACCCCCCAGGGCGCCGGCGCCGTGCCGCCCGCCAGCTCCAGCACTTTCAGCCCCCCCGCCAGGGTGATCACCGGGATGGACAACAAAAACGAAAACCGCGCCGCCGCTTCCCGGCTCAGCCCCATAAACAAGGCCGCGGTGATGGTGATGCCCGAGCGTGAGGTGCCGGGAATCAGCGCCACGGCCTGAGCACAACCGATCACCAGCACATCCCGCCAGCCGATGCTGTGTTCGCTGCGGCGGCCCCCGCCGCGCCGGTCGGCCCAGCCCAGCAACAGGCCGAACACGATGGTGGCGAGGGCAATGACCAGCACGGTGCGCAGCTGCGTCTCCACCAGATCGCCCAAGAGCAAGCCCGCCAGGCCCACCGGAACCGTACCCAGCAACACCGCCCAGGCCAGGGCGCTGTCGCCCACCCGGCGGCGCCGGCGCAGCGACTGCGTCCAGTCGCGGATCAGAATCACGATTTCGCGGCGAAAATAACTCACCACCGCCACCAGGGTACCCACGTGCACGGCCACGTCAAAGGCCAGGCCCTGATCCGCCCAGCCGGCCAATTGGGGCAACAAAATCAAATGGGCCGAGCTGGAGACGGGCAAAAACTCCGTCACCCCCTGCAGCAGGGCCAAGGCCAGTATGTGCCACCACTCCATGTTGCACCGCCCCTCACAAAAAACCTGCATTTTACCTTGATTTAGCAGCGCCTGCGGGCCCGCGTTAAAGGGCTGTTGCCCGCGCACCGATAACCCTGGCGACCGTGACCACGGTCGGGAGTAGGGAATGTCGAAGGGAGCCTTGAAGCTTCATGGCACAACAACGCATGGAAGCGCCACTGTGTGTGCGGTGGCCGCGACCCATGCGCGCTGTTGCCAAGGGTCTGTCAGCCGTCTTCGCCGCCAGCATGGCGCTCAGTCCAACACCTCTGCAAGCAGCCACCGATCACCAGGCCGGGCCCGCCGGCGTGCACACCGCCGTGCCCACCCTCCAGCAGCGCCCTTATCCCGGCCGCCTGGCGGGGACCGATGCCGCGGCGCGGGGACTGGCGAACCCGGACACCGGCCCGGCGCTGCGTCTCAAGCAGGGCACAGTACGGCTGCTGGATCAGGACGGGCCCTTATTTCCCGGCCCCCGGGGCCATTTCATCGTGCAGCTCCGCGGCCCTTTGAGTGATTCCCAACGCGACACGCTGACCGCGCTTGAGGTCGAACTTGGCGACTACTGGCCCGACAACGCTTACCTGGCCGGCGCCCCCGCGGCACGCCTGGCGGCCGTGCGCGCCCTGCCCTTTGTGCGCGCCCTGGGCGCCCTGCTGCCCATTGACAAGGTGCCCCCGGCGGTGGCGGAACAGGATTTCCAGCCGCGCTCCCTCAATACCGACGGCAGCCTGACACTGGAGGTTTATTTCCACGCCGATCTCGATCTGGCACAAGCCCGCGCGCAGTTGGCCGCCGCGGGCGCCACCACCTTGGATGAGGACTTCGGCACCGGCCACCGCCTTGCTGTGCGCCTCCCCCAGGACCGGGTGCTGCCCCTGCTGGAGCTGGACGGGGTGAAATGGGTGGAAGACCGCCCTCCGCCGCGGGCCGGCCACAACTACGACGCGGCGGCCCTGTCCGGCATAGACCTGCTCAACACGGGAAACCCCGCCCTGCAGGGCGACGGCATCGTGCTGGGCATGTGGGACGAGGGCCTGGCGGACAGCGGCCATCCCGACCTGGCGGGGCGGGTCCAGGCCGGAGAGCAGGGCAGGATCTCTGCCCACTCCACCCACGTGGCCGGTTCCATGGCCGGCTCAGGCCTGGGCAACCCCTCCGCCCAGGGCATGGCCCCGGCGGCCACCTTGTGGAGTTACGACTATTTCGGCGACCCCGTCGCGGAGCACCGCCGCGCCCGCCAGGACCATGGCGTGCTCATCGCCAACAACTCCTGGGGCTATCTCAGCGGCTGGGAAGCCAATTACTACGGCGATGGCCGCTGGGTGTGGTTCGGCGGCAACCGCAGTACCGATCCCGCCTTTGGCGACTACAGCGGCATCACTGCGGCCTGGGACCGGCTGGTGGCGGAGCAGGGCCTCATCGTGGTCAAGTCTGCGGGCAATGACCGCAACGACCACGGCGCCTCCGGCCAGGCCCACTTGCACCTGGGCGATGCCGCCACCTTGTACTACGACGCCCACCAGCCCGACGGCGACTACGGCTCCATCGCCCAGATCGGCAGCGCCAAAAACGTCATCACCGTAGGCGCCGTGGACGACGCCGGCGGCATGCCTGCCTTCAGCGCCTGGGGACCCACCGGCGACGGCCGCCTGAAACCGGACGTGGTGGCGAGCGGCGTGGGCGTGTACTCCACCTACAGCAACGGCCGCTACACCCGCCTTACCGGCACCTCCATGGCCGCCCCGGTGGTGAGCGGCGCCCTGGCCCTGATTGCCCAGCGCTACGCCCAGCTCAGCGGCGGCCCGCCCGCGCCCCAGGTGATCAAGGCACTGCTGGCGCAAAGCTCGCGTGACCTGGGCGAGCCCGGCCCCGATTATGCCTACGGCTGGGGTCTGCTGGACGCCCGGGCGGCAGTGACCCTGCTGGCCGCCGACGGCGGCCAGGGCCGGCGCCTGCGGGGCGGCAGCGTGGGCAACGGGACCGAGCGGCGCTACGTGGTCTTCGTCACCCCCGGCACAGCGGAGCTGAAAGTCTCCCTGGCCTGGACCGACCCCGCCGCCTCCCCCGGCGCCGCCGTGGCCCTGGTCAATGACCTGGATCTGACCCTGGTCTCCCCGGACGGGGAGGTGCACTACCCCTTCACGCTCCACGGCCCCGACGACCCCACCGCCCCCGCCACCCAGTTTGGTCCCAACCGGGTGGACAACGTGGAACAGGTGCGGCTCAGCGACCCGGCCCCCGGCGAGTGGGAAGCCGTGGTGCGCGGCCACGCCGTGCAGGGGGAGCAGACGTTCGCCCTGGTAAGCAGCGTGGACATGCCGCCGGACGGCACCCCGCCCGGGGGAGCCTTCCTGGTGTTGAACGCCGGGGCGTCTTACGCCCTGGAACGCAAGGTGGAGGTTTACCTGGCGGGCTACGACGATCAGGGCATCAACGGCTACTTTCTTTCCGAGTCCGCCGAGTCGCCCGCCGCGGAACACTTCACGCCGGTGGCCGGTGTCACCCGCCTGCAGGCGCGGTTGGAATTTCAGTTGAGCACCGGTGACGGCCGCAAAACCGTCTACGCCTGGCTGCGCGATGCCAACGGCAATATCAGCGCCCCGGTCAGCGCCACTATTGAGCTGGATACCACACCACCGCCGCCGCCCGTCGTGACAGGCTGGTGGGACACAGCCGCGGGCACGGCCCGGTGGGCATGGTCGTCGGCGGACGGGGCCGGGCGGTTCCGCTACAAACTCAACGACGCTGTGCTGGAAGAGGGTGCCACAGACACCCGCGACGAAAGCTACCGGCCGCCGGTGCCGCTGGGCGGCGGCCGCCATACACTCTATGTGCAGGAACGGGACGAGGCGGGACACTGGTCCGCCACAGCGGCAGCCACCGTGGACATCCCGGGATCAGGCCTCAGCGAGACCCCCTCCACGGCGCCGGGCCCCGTCATCCTGGTCACCAGCCCGGTGAACCACGGACTGCCGCGCTGGTCCTGGCCCTCCCCCGGCGGCAGCGGCCTGTACCGCTTCCGCCTGGACGATCCCGACCTCAGCCAGGCGGTGATCACCAGCGCCACCGCCTTCGCACCCCCCACCCCCCTGAGCGACGGCAGCCACACGCTATACCTGCAGGAACTGGGCATGGACGGGCGCTGGTCCGCCGTGAGCCGCGCCACCGCAGTGGTGGACACCACCCCCCCCACCACCCGGATTGGCAACGACGCCCGCGCGGCGGCGGGGGAGACCTGGGTCAGGTTGCGCTGCGAAGACCGCGGCAGCGGCTGCGCCGCCACTTATTACACCACCGACGGCAGCCTGCCCACGGAAGACTCTGCGCGCTATCGCGCGCCCCTGAAAATCACCGCCACCATGACCCTCAGCGTCTTGTCGGTGGACCAGGCGGGCAACCGCGAACCGGTGCAAGTGCAGGCCTATGAAGTGGAGAACAAGGCAGCCACCGGCAGTGGCGGCGGCAGCATGAGCTATTGCCTGCTGGGCTTGCCGCCCCTGCTGGCAAGGCGGATCAAACGCTGAGGCGGTGCCGCATGCCGCTGTCGGCATGCAAAGGCGCCATCAACGCGCCGGCGACCGGTGCGAGAACGGCGTTGCACCGTATTCGTTCATTCTGATGTTCCGGCAATACTGTGACACCCTTCGCAGTTCATCACACTGTTGCTTGGGGTTTTCGTGATGCGGTCGACAGAAACGGATGGCAGTGTAGGGAAACCGCCTGTGTTCCACCCTCGTCAAGGTCACTGTCGCCATGAAAATCGCCAACTACGCCCCAAAAGCCCCGGCCGACGCCCGGCCCGAAGCCCTGCGCCTGTTTCTCTCGCAAGCGTCGGATTCGGACCAGCGCCCCTGCCCCGCTTGCCGCGCCCCCTGCCGCTGCGCCCGCCACTCACGCAAGTGCACCTGCGGCTGTTCGCCGCGCTGCCCCAAGGCGGCCTGGGCATTGTCGTCTGAACCGGAGCGCTATCCCATCGAGCCCAAGGCCGTTCCCCTGGTATATGCCCTGGCCGGATTGCGCCTGATGCCGCCGTGCTGGTCCTGCGAAGGCCACGTTGCCGCCGGCGGGCGCTGCAAACTGCCCCAGGTGTGGTTCTACGCCACCTCAACGCTGTATGTGGAAATGCTGGCCGAATGCCTGCACGATCTGTTTGTGACACAGACGCTCCACGCCCCCTGGGAAATCGCGGTCTCCAGCTTTCAGGCCGACGCCCAGGCCACCACCTTCATCCTGCGCCCCCAGAGCGACCCGGAGCGGCCCTTTCATCTGGGCATGCTGCAGCAGGACCTGGAGGCGCTCGGTGATACCCTGGTCCCGGTCCTGCGCAATCTGGCCCGGCAGAAGCTCGCACGGCTCAGCAGAACCACACCCGGCCGCAGGAACCGGGGCATTGAAATAACCCCCCCGGCCTGAGTCTACTTTGCCTCGGTGGCCAGCACCTCATAGCGCACGGCACGCCGGCCCCGGGGCCGTACCAGGGACTGGAAAAAAACCCGCTCCTGAAAATCGCGGGCCTGGCCGGGGGGGACATCGGGGGTGAACTGGATATCGCTTTCCGCGACGATCTCGCAGGCCTGCTTCAGGCAGTCTTCGATCTGCACCCGCACCGTCAGGGCATGAAGGGTGTGGTCCCGGGAATGATTGCGTACCCGCCCGGTGACCCAGCGGCCCCGTTCTTCCTCCAGCAGCTCCACGTCCGCCAGCTCCACCTCGTCCTTGTTGATGCGTTGCTGGGCGGCTTTGAACTGCTGGTCCTGGTACCAGGCAAAGAAGGCAATGATGCCCACCACGGCGATGATGGCGATGGGAATGGCGCGGTTGGCCTGATTGCCCAGCAAGGCCACCACCACCAAGACTATGACCAGGAAAAGTCCGAGTATGCCCCAGATCATCGTTGTCCCTCAGTGACGCCAGCGGAGCCGGCAGTATAACAAGCCCGCCGCGGCGGATTTGTTAGAATCCGCCCCCATGGATGTATCCGATATTCTCGCCCCCCTCAACGACGCCCAGCGCGAGGCGGTCACCGCCCCGGCCGGTCCCGTGCTGGTGCTGGCCGGCGCCGGCAGCGGCAAAACCCGGGTGCTGGTGCACCGCCTGAGCTGGCTGGCCCGGGTGGAGGGCGCCTCGCCCTACGGCATTCTCGCCGTCACCTTTACCAATAAGGCCGCCGCGGAAATGCGCGGCCGCACCGAGCAGCTCTTGGGCCTGCCCACCGGCGGCATGTGGGTGGGCACCTTTCACAGCCTGGCCCATCGCCTGCTCCGTCGTCATTGGCAGGAGGCTGCCCTGCCGCAGGCATTTCAGATTCTCGACAGCGACGATCAGTTCCGCCTCATCCGCCGCTTGCTGAAGGCCATGGAGCTGGACGAGGCCAAGTGGCCGCCCCGGCAAGTGCAGTGGTTCATCAACGGCCGCAAAGACGAAGGCCGGCGGCCCCACCACATCGACCACCAAAACGATCCCTATCTGCTGCACATGATCCGCATCTACAAGGCGTACGAGGCCCAGTGCCACCGCGCCGGGGTGGTGGACTTCGCCGAGCTGCTGCTGCGCGCCCACGAACTGCTGCGCGACAACGACGCGGTGCTGACACACTACCGCGAGCGTTTCCAACATATCCTGGTGGATGAATTCCAGGACACGAACGCCATCCAGTACGCCTGGCTGCGCCTGCTGGCGGGGGAGCGGGCCTGTCTGTTCGTGGTGGGGGACGACGATCAATCCATTTACGGCTGGCGCGGCGCGCGCATCGAAAACATCCAGCGCTTTGCCAAAGATTTTCCCGGCACCCGCTTGTTCCGGCTGGAGGAGAACTACCGCTCCACCCGGTCGATTCTATCCGCCGCCAACGCCCTCATCGCCCACAACAGCGGCCGCCTGGGCAAGGAGCTGTGGACCAGCGGCGACCAGGGCGACCCGCTGCTGCTCTACGCCGCCTTCAACGAACTGGACGAAGCCCGCTTCGTGGTGGAACGCATCCAGCGCTGGGTGGAGGACGGCCAGCGCCGCTCGGACGCCGCCATCCTGTACCGTTCCAACGCCCAGTCGCGGGTGCTGGAAGAAGCGCTGCTGACCGCCGGCGTGCCCTACCGGGTCTACGGCGGCCTGCGCTTTTTCGAGCGGGCGGAAATCAAAGACGCCCTGGCCTATTTACGCCTGATTGCCAACCGTGGCGACGACCCTTCGTTCGAACGGGTGGTCAACCAGCCTACCCGCGGCATTGGCGAGCGCACCCTGGCGGTGGTGCGCGACGTGGCCCGGGCCCGGGGCCTGACAATGTGGCAGGCCGCAGACAGGGTGCTGGGTGAAAAGCAACTCAGTCCCCGCGCGTCAAACGCGTTGCACAGCTTTCTCCGCCTCATCGACCAACTGGCCGAAAGCGTGGCCGGACTGGAACTTTGGGAGCAAATTGATCACGTCATCAGAGCCGCCGGCCTGCTGGCGCACTACAAAAAGGAAAAAGGCGAAAAAGGTCAGGCGCGAGTGGAAAACCTGGAAGAACTGGTCAGCGCCGCCCGCCAGTTCAGCGGCGAGGAAGACAGCGACTTCGACCCCCTCAGCCAATTCCTCACCCACGCCGCCCTGGAG
Source organism: Gammaproteobacteria bacterium (assembly GCA_011375345.1). Lineage (NCBI taxonomy): Bacteria > Pseudomonadati > Pseudomonadota > Gammaproteobacteria > Gammaproteobacteria bacterium. Next base: position 44,270 of record DRLM01000007.1, on the reverse strand, counting down.
GCCGGTGAGGGCCAGGGCGAGGCCTGGGAAGACTGCGTGCAACTCATGACCCTGCACGCCGCCAAAGGGCTGGAATTTCCCCTGGTGTTCATCACGGGTCTGGAGGAGGGCCTGTTCCCCCACCAGATGTCCATGGAAGACCCCGTGCGGCTGGAAGAAGAACGGCGCCTGGCCTATGTGGGCATCACCCGCGCCCAGCGGGAGCTCTGCCTGTGCTACGCCGAGCGGCGCCGTCTGCACGGCACTGAAAACCACACCCGCCCGTCCCGCTTCATCGGCGAAATTCCGGCCGAACTCATCCACGAAGTCCGACCCCGTGCCCACGTCACCCGGCCCTGCTACGCCGCGCCCGGGGGCCGGCCGCTGGAGGAGGCCCCGGCCGGCTTCAGCCTGGGCCAGCGGGTGCAGCACGCCAAGTTCGGTGAAGGCATCGTGCTCAACTACGAAGGGCGGGGCGCCAGCGCGCGGGTGCAGGTGAATTTTGAGGGCGTGGGGGCGAAGTGGCTGGTGTTGGCGTATGCGCGCCTGGAGCAGGTGTAAGTTGCCACTGCCTTGTGCGCCAGCTTGATATTCATTCGGCCATCAAACAGCTCGTCCTGAGCTGTTTGATGGTCACCCGCACCACTGACCCGACAAGTTTAACTGCCGGGTTGATAATTGGGTGCAGAGCGTATCTGCTTCGCGGCCTCACAATGAACCGCAGGCCTGTTTGACGGTCCTTGTTGTATTCAGTCTCGGTATCAACAAATTCGGGAGGTAATATGGGAACTGTATTGTTGAGTGGTCAGATCAGTGCCTTGTCGGCGCCGGACAAGGATGGTGCCGTCACCTGCCGCATCGGGACCAGCGCCGTCAGCATTCACCCAGATCTGGCCGACAGCGTGACGCAAAGTGACAACGTCGCCGTGGCCGGAGAAGTAAAAAATAACGTCCTCCACGTCGTCGCCCTGAAGAACTTCAACCGCGGCAAAATAGCCAAAATCGACTGCACGCCATATATCCTTTTTATGGGAGCCGGCTTGTTTCTGTTCGTACTGTCGGGAATATTTTCTTTGAAAGGCACCAGCGGCAGCAGCCTGATCGATTCGGCTGAAGGCGTCATCTCGATCGCCGGCCTCGCCCTTGCCGTCTGGATGTTGCGCCGCACTGTTCACGCCATCCGCGCCGCCAACTGGATTCAATTCGCAAAACCTTGACGCCGCCGGCGAAAGAACCAGGCAGACCCGCCATGGCACTGCTGCCGGCCCCGGGGCGTGGGCAAGCGGGTTGAATGCGCCCGGACCCAGCGTCGACCCGCATTTTTCACCAGATGGACGGGCCCCCGGGATTCCAAGCCCGGTGCGATCATCTCGCCCTGTGGTGAAAAATGCGGGGCAGGCCCGGCCCCCGGCCTGACAAGAAGCCTGCCTGATCCCTTTGAATGTCCCCTTGTCTCCAAAGGGGGAAGCGCTACAGGTACGCCATGCACCGGGCCGGCATCTTTGTCTCCTTCCGCCCCTCCCCCAAGGTGAATATTCACCTATTCCAGTCCCACTGGGTCGCCGCGCCAGCGGCGTGCCCCCTTGTATTCTGGCGCCAACATGATGAATTCGAGCGGCAGCTCCACCCAGCCACCGAGGTGACCAGAATGAACAAAACCTTATGCAGCGCCCTGATGAGCACGGCCTTGTTGTGCACGCCGGCCTGGGGCAGTGATCTGGACGATGGCATCGCCATTGACGAACCCGTTAACGACAGCGTGCAGGTGGACACCAACACCACCTTCACCGTGGTTCATGCGAAAACCAAGGCCCGGGCCCAGTCCTCCGGTTCGTCCACTGACACGGTGACCGCAGACGGCAACGGTCTCGGCAACATCAACATCGGTGCGGGCGTGGATTTATCGGGTGCCACCATCATCAATCTTTCCGACAACGAAAACAGCACTGTCATCTCAGAGTAAACCCAGGGGGAGTCGACATGAGCAGAAGCAACGAAAAACAACGGCCGCCGCAAGCTCCGCGCCTGACCCGGTCCGCGGTGGTGGCGGCGGGCATTTTGGCTTTTTCCGGCTGTGCCTACCATCCGCACAATGTGGATGTCTCCCTGCAACCCGAACTGCCCCACACCACCAGCAGCACGTTCAACGACACGCTGTATGAGTTCGGCCTGATGTCAGAAATCTACGGCGCGCCCAAGGTGCACATCATGGCCCGGGACATCTTTGACAACACCGGTTCCTCCGTGGCCACCAGCGCGGAAATTCCCCGGGACGTGACGGAGATGCTGAAAAGCACGCTGAACGCCATTGGCGGCCAGGTGGTGTACATCCCCTATGACCCGGAATTCATGCTCAACTCGGCCAACACCGGCTACTCGGGTTTCCAATCCAAATTATTGCCTGACGTGGTGGTCTCCGGCGGCATCACCGAATTCGACCGCGGCCTGGAGACCCGCGGCAAAAACACCGACCTCAGCCTGGCAGGCAAGCTGGACGGCAACGCCCTCGGCGCCGAGTTTTCCGATGCCAACAAATATTCCGTGGCCAGCATCACTTTGGACTTCAACCTGGTGGATTTCGAGACCCTGGCCGGCGTGCCCCGCATGCAGGCGGTGAACTCGGTGAAAGTGCACAAGGCCTCGGCGGAAAACGCCATCGGCTTTTCCATCGTCGGCAACTCCATCGGCTTTCAGGGTACTGTGAAAAAAGTGCAGGGCCGCCACGCCGCCGTGCGCATGCTGGTGCACGCCAGCATGATCCAACTGCTGGGCAAATACCTGAAACTGCCTTACTGGCGCCTGGTACCCGGCGCGAAGCGCGACCCGGTGGTGATCGGGCAGATGACCGAGAGGTTTTACACCATGACCCAGGCCGAGCGCATCAAGGCCATGCAGGAATATCTGGTGCTCAACGGCCACCCCCTGCCCATCACCGCGCGCCTGGATGCGGCGACGAAGCAGGCCCTGGCCAGCTTCAGCGCCACCCACATGGAGGCCACGGGGCGGGTGGATCTGGCCACCTATCTTGCCCTGTATGAATCGGTGGACATCAGCCCCGCCACCTTGGCCAAACGCCGCATGCTCAAGGGCATGAGGGTGACCGGCAACGGCGCGCACACCGCCATCAGCGAAGACGGCCTGCTCAGGCTTACCACCGATGCGGCCAGTTACCGCATCGGCGACAAGATTCAGCTCGCCGTGGAAGTGGCCAAACCCTTGTACGTGAAAATCTACAACATCAGCTCCACTGGCGAAGTGTGGGAGCTGCTGCCGGGCAAAGGCGAACAAGCCATGCTGCTCACCCCCGGGAAAAGCTATACCGTGCCGCCCCAAAGCGCCGGCTACGTGCTCGAGGTAGTGGGACCGGCGGGGGAAGACCGGGTGGTGGCCCTGGCGACCAGCGTGCCCCTGGAGGAACTGCCTGTCGCCGCGAACGAGGCCGGTTTGCCGGACGAGGTGCTGGCCCGCTTCGACACCCGGGTGGACATGCGTATTGCCATCAGGTAATGCCCCTTTGCGCCCCCCGTGGCGGAAAGGGGCAGCCTGGCGGCCGCGGCCGCGACAGCGCCATCAACACCCCACCAACGGACAATGGACAATTACATGTTTGCATCAATGTCACGGCATAGTGCAGGACTGCTCTGCCTGCTCACGCTGGCGGGCCTGCCAGACCTGAACAGCGACAGCGCCGCCGCCGGAATCGCCACCGCAGCGCAACACAGCGCCGGCGAGCCGGTGCAGGCAACGGCTGCCGCCGCCGGGGAAAACGGGGTCGCCCCGGAGCAGCAGGAGGGCGTAGACAAAACACCGGTTCTCAGTGCCATTACGCTACGCATTCAGCCCCTGGGCGGCATGCCGGACAGCAAAACCCGGCCCGCCAGGCTGTCTTTCATCATCACGGTGGAGGGCTATGGCGACCATGCGTACGTTTATGGCGAGCTGAGCCCCGTCAGCGAATCGGATCTGGAAGGCTACCTCTACACCCAGGACGGCGCCCGTGTTTATCTTTATGGTCACAAAGAGCGGGGCGGCATCATCAACGCCTATGACAAGGCGGGACACCACTACCTGCTCAGCCCCTGGCAGGCCAAAGCACGATGAGTCCCGGCCGCCACCAAGCCGGCGTGCTTTTGGCTGCCGCGCTGGCGCTCCCGGCGGCGCCCGCCGGCGGAGCGGCAGAGCTGGAGGGCGTGGAACTCAGCGTCACCGCGTCCTCCGCACCCCTGGTGCGCGGCTCCGGCCGCGCGGCCACCGTGATGCATCCCCTGCCCGCATTCACGCAACTGGTGGTGGATGGCGGGATGGACGTGCGCATCAAGGTGGACGCGGCGCCGGCCATGACGGTGAGCGGCGATGACAATATCGTGCCGCTGGTGCGGCTCCGCGTGGCGGGGCGGACGGCCACTCTGGACACCAGGGGTTCCTATCTCGCCACCTTGCCTGTCCAGGTCACCTTGTCCCTGCCGGCACTTGCGCGGGTGATCCACCAGGGCGCGGGCACGGTGACCCTGGCAGGACTGCAGGCCACATCGCTGGCGCTGGCAAGCACGGGGGCGGGGGATCTCCGCGCCGCCGGCCGGGTGCGGCGCCTCCACCTCATCAGCGAAGGCAGCGGCGATATGGATCTCGCCGCCTTGCGCGCCCGCGAGGCGGACGTGACGGCTGCCGGCGCGGGCGATGTGCGGCTGTGGGTGAGTGGCGCGCTGCGGCTCACGCTGACGGGCAGCGGCGATGTGGAACTGGCCGGCGACGCCCGCCTGGAGCGGGTGGAGCGGGACGGTGCCGGGGAACTGTGGCGACGCTGACGGCCATGACCGCCAGTGGCCCCGTCAATAGCTCAGGGAACGGCCGCCGTCCACGGTCAGTACCTGGCCGGTCATGTAGTCCGCCTCCTGCACCAGGTAACGCACCGCCCGCGCCACGTCGAGGGGATCGCCCTGGCGTTTGAGGGCGGTGCGGGAAATGATGTAGTGGCGGGTCTCGGCGCTGGCGCCGTGCTCCGGCCACAAGATGGCACCGGGGGCCACGGCATTAACCCGGACTGCGGGCCCCAGTTCGCGCGCCAGGGCGCGGGTGAGCATGACCAGCCCGGCCTTGGCGATGCTGTAAACGGGGTGGTTTTTCAAAGGCCGCTCGGCGTGAATGTCCACAATGTTGACGATAGCCCCGCCCGCCGCCGTGAGAAGCGGCGCGGCGGCCTGGGCCAGAAAAAAAGGCGCCTTGAGATTGGTGCCCAGCAAATCGTCCCACTGGGCTTCGCTCACCTCCCCCAGCGGCGTGGGATAGAAGCTGGAGGCGTTGTTCACCAGCACATCCAGCCGGCCCCAGACCGCGGCGGCTTCGCCCACCAGGGCCGGCAGCGCCGCGCTGTTCAAAAGATCGCCCCGCAGCAGCACCACCGACGCGGCACGGTGGGCCACCAGGCGCCGCTGCAGCGCCTCGGCTGCTTCGCGCGAGTGGCGGTAGTGCACCACCACGTTCATTCCGCCCCGATGCAAGGTCTCCGCGATGGCTGCGCCCACGCGGTGGGCGGCGCCGGTGATGAGGGCGACTTTGGGTGTATCATTGCCGCTCATGAGTCACTCCCTGGCTTTTTGCCACTTTAGCAGACCGCGAGCATGCCCATGCACCCAGCCGACCCCGGCCTGCCGCCGCCGGACCCCGCCGCCGCCGCCCACAGCGCAAGACTGATCTCCCACATCCGCGGGGCCATGAGGGCCGCCGGGGGACGCCTGCCCTTCGACCGCTACATGGCGCTGGCCCTGCACGCACCGGGCCTGGGCTACTACAGCGCCGGGGCGCGCAAATTCGGCGCCGGCGGCGATTTTGTCACGGCCCCGGAAATCTCACCCCTGTTCAGCCGCTGCGTGGCGCGCCAGGCGGCGGCGGTACTGGCAGAACTGGGCGGTGGCGAGGTGCTGGAAGTGGGGGCCGGCTCCGGCGCCATGGCGGCAGCGGTGCTGACGGAACTGGCAGCCCTGGGGCAGGTGCCCGAGCGCTATGCCATACTCGAACTCAGCGGTGACTTGCGCCAGCGGCAACAGGCCACCGTGGCCAGGCACGCCCCGGCGCTGGCGGAGCGGGTGGTGTGGCTGGAGACGCTGCCCGCGGCCGGTTTTCGCGGCGTGGTGCTGGCCAATGAACTCCTCGACGCCCTGCCCGTGCGCCGTTTCCTGGTCACCGAAGACGAACTGTTGGAGGCCTATGTAGGCTGGGAGAACGGCCGCTTCGCCTGGACCGCCGGGATGCCTCAGGACGGGCAGCTCGGGGCGCGGGTGCGGCTGCTGCGCGAGGCGCTGGGAGAAGAAACCCTCTACCCGGGCTATGCCTCGGAAATCAATTTTGCCGCCGAAGCATGGCTGGCCAGCCTGGCGAAGCAGCTGGACGCCGGCATGATCTTGCTGATCGATTACGGCTATCCCCGCCACGAGTACTATCATCCCGCGCGCCGCAATGGCACCCTCATGTGCCATTACCGCCACCGCGCCCACGACGACCCCCTGATCCTGCCGGGCCTGCAGGACATCACCTGCCATGTGGACTTCACCGCCCTGGCCGAGGCCGGCTGCGCAGCCGGTCTGGAGGTGGCCGGCTACACCACCCAGGGCTATTTCCTGCTGGGCACCGGCATCACCGAAATGCAGCCCCCGGCCGCCGACCCGCGCCAGCAACTGGAATGGGCGCAGCAGATCAAAACTCTCACCCTGCCCCACGAAATGGGGGAGTTATTCAAGGTGCTGGCGCTGACACGGGACGTGGCCGGGCCCCTCAGCGGCTTTCAGATGCGGGATTTGCGAGACAGATTGTGATTTATTGCGTTGCCTTTACATCCTCCGGCCGTTCTCCCCCGCCGTCCTGGCACGCAGTTCCAGGGCGGGTTCCACCTCCAGGAAAGCCAGGATTTTTTCCTTTTGCGCCATGGCGTCGTGATAACCCAGGGCAATGAGTTCCTGGCAATACTCCCGCTCGAACAGCAGATAGCTCAACAGATTGGAGCCGTTGCGGCGCAGCCCGCCGATGCCCTTGAGCAGAAAGGCGATGCTGCGCGGCAGGCGGTGGGCATGACGCAGGGCGATGTCATCCAACTCCTGGCTGGGGGAGATCACCAGCACCTCCACCGGGCGCAGGCGCACGTTCCCTTCCCGCAGCTCCTGGTCGGGAATGAGGCTGATGGTGCGGTTGATGCGCTGCAACCGTTCCAGGTCCGCCTCCAGGGCGTCGAGAAAGATGCTGTTCAACACATGGCCGGCGATTTGCGCCACGGATGGATAACCCTCCGAGCGCAACCGCTCCGCTTGCTCTTGCTCCGTGCGCGCCCCGACGATCAGTACTTTGTCCGCCCCCAGGTGCAAGCTGGCGCTGATGGGGGCAATCTGCCGCATGGAGCCGTCGCCGAAATATTCCCGGTGAATTCTGGCGGCTTCAAAGACAAAGGGAATGGCCGAGGAGGCCAGCAAATGCTCTACGTTGATCTGCGCCGGACAGCCGCAGCGACGCACCCGGCGCCAGGGCGGGATCTCGTGGGCGCCCTGGTAAAAGGTGACCGACTGACCCGAGGTATAGCCGGAACAAGTGATGGCCAGGGCATGCAGGTGGCCGGCGTCGATGGCGCTCTGGATGCGCTCGAAGCGCAGATTGCGCTGCAGCAACTGCCGCAGGGGCGCACGGTCCAGCAGGGCATGGGGATTGCGGCGGCCGAAACCGCCGAACATCATGGCCGCCAGCCAGCGCGAGCCGCTGCTCATGATGCCGGGCAGATCGGTGCGAAAAACGTGGTGGCAATGAAAATGTTCCCACACCGCCACCAGTTTGGCCACGGCGGAGTGGAAGTGAGCGGCGTAGATGGCCAGAGCGGCGCCGTTGATGGCGCCCGCGGAAGTGCCACTGATGATGGGAAAAGGATTGGCTGCCTGGCGCGGCAAGATCGCTGAAATGGCTCTCAGCACGCCCACCTGGTAGGCCGCCCGGGCACCGCCCCCCGCGAGCAACAAACCCGTTTTGGTGCCTGTGGAATTCGCTTCCGTCATGCTTTTTTCTAGATTTTCCTTATCCGCCTGCTGAGCATATCGGCCACCCGCCCCGACACCGCAGGGTGCGAAATTGAGAACCCGCTCACAGCGGCGCCCCTCCCGCCCCGTTACAGTTGAAGATGCCGCACTGGGCCGGCCGTCAACGGTAAATCAGCGATAAAACCCCAGCCGGAAATGCCGATATATCCAGGTATGACACACCCTATCACTATATCACCGACACCGTGCCGGACGAGGGCGGGCTTCACTTTGCCCGAACTCCTGGTGACGATGTTGATTGCCGCCGTCATGGTGTCTCTGGCCGTACCCGGCGTCACCACGGTGATCAAGGACAACCGTGCGGCCACCCAGGTCAACGAATTCATCACCGCCATTCACCTCGCCCGCAGCGAGGCGATCAAGCGCGGCCAGCGGGTCACCCTCTGCAAAAGCAGCAGCGGCACCGCCTGCACCCTGTCCGACGGCTGGGAAAAGGGCTGGATCGTGTTTGCCGACGCCGACGCCGACGCGGTCTTCGATCCCGGCGAAGAACTGATCCGCGTTCACGGCGAACTGTCCGGCTCCACCACGCTGAACGGCAGCGGCAACGTGGCCGACTACATCAGCTACGTCGCCACGGGCCTGAGCACGCTGACCAGTGGCGCCAGCCAGAGCGGTGTGGTGGTATGGTGTGATGACCGCGGCTTTGGCGACGACGCGCGCGCCATCAGCCTGTCCCCCACCGGCCGCGCCCGCGCCGTTGAAGCCAGCGCCAGCGGCGCCAGCGGTTGTTGAGGCGCACCATGAGTTCCGTGCCTTGGCGCCAAAGCGGCTTCACCCTCTTCGAAGTGCTCATTGCGGTACTGATCTTGTCCATCGGCCTGCTGGGCATCGCCGGGCTGCAAACCGCCTCGCTCAAAAGCAATCACAGCGCCTATCAGCGCAGCCAGGCCGCGCTGCTGGCCTACGACATGATCGACCGCATGCGGGCCAACCAAACGGGGGTGGCCGCCGGCGCCTATAACGACCTCGATGGCAGCTCGTCCGACCCCGGTTGCATCTCCAGCGGCTGCAGCGCCGCTGCCATGGCTCAGTACGACGACTACCAGTGGGGCACGGCCATCAGCCAGCTGCTGCCCGCCGGCAAGGGCAAGGTGAGCGGTGCCGGCACTGGCTCAGTGTTCACCGTCACCGTGATGTGGGACGACGACCAGACCGGCGCCACCGGCGAGGACTGCAGCGGCGCCAGTGGTGACCTGAAATGCCTGTCCGTGAGTACCCAGCTGTGAGGCCACGGCAGACCGGCGCCCCCCGTCCACTCCAGCAGGGGCTGACCCTGGTGGAACTGATGGTGGCCATTACCGCGGGCCTGCTGTTACTGGCCGGTATCGTGCAGATATTGATCAGCACCAAGGCCAATTACCGCCTGCAGGAAGCCATGGCCAGGATGCAGGAAGATGGCCGCGTGGCCATGCACTTTCTCAGCGAAGACATTCGTAAAACGGACTACTGGGGCTGCCAGCCCGATATCTCGGATATGACCAACGGCCTGAATTCAGGCGGCGAGGGTTACATCAATATCGGCAACGGCGGCGTGGAAGGAACAGAGGGCGGTGCCGACCCCGATACCCTGACCTTGCGGGGCGGGGCAGGCAACGGCGCGACCGTCGTCGATCCGTTTATGCCCACGCCTTCCTCGGCACTGTTCGTGAGCGCCGATGCGGATCTGGAAGACGGCGATATTCTCATCGTCAGCGATTGCACCGGCGGCGATGTCTTCCAGGCCACCAATGTGAGCACCACCGGTTCCAAAACCACCGTGGTGCACAACCCCGGCGGCAGCGCGACGCCGGGCAACGCCAGCGGCGATCTGTCCAAGGTCTACCGCGGCGATGCCTCCATCTACAAATTGCAGGAAATCACCTATTCCATTCAAAACGGCGCCAGCGGCGAGCCGGCCCTGTTCCGCTCGGAAAACGGCGTGGCCCAGGAACTGGTGGAAGGGGTGGAGGACATGCAGATCCTCTACGGCGAAGACACCACCGGTGACGGCACCGCCGACCGCTATGTGCAGGCCGACGCGGCGGGCCTGGACATGGAAGCGGTGGTCAGCATCCGCGTCATCCTGACCCTGCGCAGCGCCGATTTTCTCAGCCTGGACGACAGCGGTGCCGACCGGCGCATCCGCCGCTATTTCACCACCACCGTGGCGTTGCGCAACCGCACCGGCTGACGGCCGGGTGGCGTTTGATGTAAGAGGTGCCCGTGATGAACAAACACACTTGTTTTTTTCCCACCGCGCAAAGAGGCTCGGTGCTCATCGTCAGCCTGTTGATTCTCATCGTCATGAGCCTGATCGGGCTCACCGCGGCCCGCACCAGCACCATGGAGGAAAGGATGGCGGGCAACAGCCGCGACCGCGGCCTGGCCTTCGAAGCCTCGGAGACCGCCTTGCGGGATGCCGAAGCCTATCTCAACACCATCGTCGCCATCACCGACTTCGACGGCAGCGGCGGCCTCTATGGCGAAGACGATACCGAACCCGACTACACCGCCGCCGGGACCTGGAGCAGCACCGGCTCGGTGGAATACAGCGGCACCATAGACGGCGTCAACAGCAAGCCCCGTTACATCATCAAACATGTGGGCACCGTAACGGGGGACAGCGACAACCTCACTGTCAGCGGCTACGGCGCCTACCGCAGCGGTGATGTGGACACCTTCCGCGTGACCGCCCGCGGCACCGGCGCCACCGACACCGCCACCGTCTTGTTGCAAAGCCACTTCGGGCGGCAGTTCTGACACGCGGGTCTTAACTTGTGGCTGAATTGAAGAGGTAGAACATGAAAACGAGTCATTCAGGTAGCAAAGCGGATCACCGCCAGCCATGGACGACTCTGTTGGCCGCCCTGCTGGCGGCTATGGGCACCGTGCACGCCGCCCCGGGCACCCTGGCCACCTCACCGCTGTTTCTGAGCACCGCGGTGGAACCCAATGTGCAGTTTTTGCTGGACAACTCCGGCAGCATGGAATGGGACTTGCTGGTGCAGGACGGCACCAGCGGCCTGCCCGACATCGGGGGCTGGACGGGGAACTACTATATCCTGCCCAGCGCCAACAACGGCCTGGATGAAGACTTCGGGGGTGATCACCCTTACGTCACCCCTGACGAAGATTCGGTAGCGGGCGCATGGCGCACCCGCAACCACAATTACAACACCCTGTATTACAACCCCAACGTGACCTACCAGCCCTGGCCCGGGGTGGACAGCTCGGGCAACGCGCTCTACAACGACGCCAACCCCAGCGCCGCCCCGGTGGATCCTGACAACCCCGGCGGCGCCACCTTGAATCTGACTGCCAATACCTCGTTTTGGAACTTTACCTGGAACGACGGCTGGTATTGGGAGACGATTTTTCCCGCCTACTACTTTACCTGGACGGACAGCGACGGTGATGGCGTGGTGGACGAGAGCGACGTCCACACCAAGGTGGAGATCGTCCCCGCCACCGCCACTTACAGCGGCAGCGCCGCCCGCAGCGATTGCGCCGCCGCGCCCATCTGCACCTATGCCGAAGAAATCCAGAACTTCGCCAACTGGTACACCTATTACCGCAAGCGCTCCTACGTGGCCAAGGCCGCCATCGGCAATGTGGTAAACGCCACCAGCGCCAAGCGCATGGGCCTGCACGTCTACAACGGCGGCCTGGAGCGTGATCTCGACACCATGAGCGACAGCAGCGTCAAGACCGGCATGCTGAGCACCGTTTACAACCTGGACATCCCCTGCACCTGGACCACCTGTCCCGGCACACCAGCGCGCAACGCCCTGGAGACCGTGGGCGAATATTTCGAAAACGATGCCGACGCCATTTTTTCCGAGAGCGACGGCGGGGCCTGCCAGCAGAACTTCTCGGTGGTCATTTCCGACGGCTACTGGAACGGCTGGGATCCCGGGGTGGGCAATGCCGACGGCGACGACAGCAGCGCCTTCGACGGCGCGCCCTACGCCGATGCCGTCGCCGAAACCCTGGGCGATGTGGCCATGCTCTACTACGAGACCGACCTCAAGCCCGGCCTGGATGACATCGTGCCCACCATCACGGGAGTGGACGAGGCCGAGCACCAGCACATGGTGACCTTTGCCGTGGCCTTCGGCGTGGCGGGCACGCTGGATCCGGCCACCCAGGATCCCACCGATGCCGAATTTTCCTGGCCCGATCCCACCGATGCCTTCGACGAAGAGCGGGTGGATGATCTGTGGCACGCCGCATACAACGGCCGGGGAAAATTCCTGAGCGCCCAGAACCCGGCGGAACTGACGGACGGCCTGGTGGACGCCCTGGCCGCCATCACCGACCGGGCGGGTTCAGCCGCCGCCGTGGCGTTCAATTCCACCTCGCTGAACACCACCAGTTCGGTGTTTCTCGCCCTGTTCAATTCCGAGGGCTGGAGCGGCGATTTGTCCGCCTATCCCCTGGACGCGGTCACCGGCGAAGTGCAGTCCACGGCGCTCTGGCAGGCGGCCACGGAGCTGGACGCCAGAAACATCTCCTCCACGCCGCGGGTGATCCTGAGCTACGACGGCAGCCAGGGCATCCCCTTTCAGTGGGACAATCTCACCACGGCCCAGCAAAATGATCTGCGCACCAACGCCAACGGGGGCACGGACAGCGAGGCCCTGGGCCAGAGCCGGCTGGACTTCATCCGCGGCGACCGCAGCAACGAAGGCACGGGCAACAATTTCCGGGTACGCGCCAGCCGCCTGGGTGACGTGGTGCACGCCGGCCCGGTGCACGTGGGCAAACCCGAGCTGAACTGGCCGGCGGTGGCCCCCTTTCCCACCGGCGCGGGCGAACGCTACTTCGAGTTCCGTTCGGCCCAGGCCGACCGCCAGGGGGTGGTCTACATCGGCGCCAACGACGGCATGCTGCACGGTTTCGACAGCGACACCGGCGAAGAAGTGTTGGCCTATATTCCCGCCAGCCTGTTTTCCACCGATACCAGCGGCGGGCTGCATTATCTGGCGGATCCCGGCTACACCCACCGCTACTACGTGGACCTCACCCCCGTGGTGTCCGACGCCTACATCGCCGGTCCCGGCGGCAGCACCGCCGCCTGGCGCTCGGTACTCATCGGTGGCTTGCGGGGCGGCGGGCGCGGCTATTTTGCCCTGGACGTGACCAATCCCAACCTCTTCGATGAAAGCAATGCGGATCAGATCGTCATGTGGGAATTCACTTCCGCCGACGATGCCGACCTGGGCTACAGCTTCAGTACGCCCACCATCGCCATGATGGCCAACGACCGTTGGGCGGCGGTGTTCGGCAACGGCTACAACGACAGCGGCAGCGGCGAAGCCCAGTTGTTCATCGTCTACCTGGACGGCGGCCTGGATGGCAGCTGGACCGAGGGCGATGACTACATCAAGATCAGCACCGAGGTGGGCAGCAGCTCGGACCGCAACGGCCTGTCCACCCCGGCGGTGGTGGATCTGGACGGCGACGGCGTGGCGGAGCGCATCTACGCCGGCGATATCAAAGGCAACCTGTGGGCCTTTGACGTGGACAACAGCAACGATTCCAAGTGGAAGGTGGCCTACAAGCTGGGCAGCACGCCCAAACCCCTGTTCATCGCCGGATCCACCCAGCCCATCACCAGCCCCCCGGTGGTGGTGCGCCACAGCGACGAGCCCGGCGGCACCAGCAACGAACCGGACACCCTGGTGTTGTTTGGCACCGGCCAATACTTGGTGGACGCAGACAAAAGCAACACCGACACCCAGGCATTTTACGGGGTGTGGGACCACGGTAAAAAAGAACTCGAAATCAGCGATCTCAAGGAACAGGAATTCCTGTCAGGCTTCCCCGCGGACATGCGGGTATCCAGTGACTACTCGGTGGCATACGACACTTCGGGCAGCGGCCAGGAGCACGGTTGGTATATCAACCTGCCCAGCCCCGGCGAACGGATGGTGACCCATCCCATCGTGCGCGGCGACATCGTCTATTTCAACACCCTCATTCCCTCCACCGACGCCTGCACCTTCGGCGGCTCAGGCTGGTTGATGTCCCTGAACTACAAAACCGGCGCCCGCCCCGACGATGCGGTGTTCGATTACAACAACGACGGCCTGGTGGACGACAACGATCTGCTGTCCTCTTCCAGCCTGTCCAATGTGGCGGCCAGCGGCCAGCTCTTCGATCAGGGCCTGCCGGCCTCCCCCGCGGTGCTGGGTGACCGCCAGTACACCGCCGGCACCAAAACCGACAGCGGTGACGACATCAATGACCGGGCTATTGAACGCCTGCCCAGCACCGGCACGGGACGCTTGTCCTGGACCGAACTCGAGCAATGATTGATTCCAGGAGGACGCGGCCATGAACAAGACTTTGCTGGTAGTACTGCTGACCCTCGGCCTGTCCGCCACCGCCGGAGCGGAGCGGGACAATGCCCGCCTGCCCGGGACAGCGCCGACATCCGGGACAAGTTTGCACGTCGGTGTCATCCAGAAAGTGGATCTGGAAGCCTTCACCATCATCATCAACGATGCCCAGCTCGCCCTGCATCCCCGGGCCCGGGTGAAAACGGCCTTGAGCAACAGCGCCACAGTATACGAATTGCGGCCAGGCATGCAGGTGCGCGCCCACTATATGCGCAGCGGGCACAGAAAACTGGTGACCGACATCGAGGTCATGCCCCCGGGTTCGGGGCCGATACCGAGGAGGCGGCCCTGACCCGCATCCTTCACCAGGGGGCAAGATAATCGCCGCCGGACTTTGCTTTTACCCGGCATGCTCCGGACAAGCGCAGCCCACGGCTCCCGAGTGGAGAAAATCCGCGGTCAACGTAACAACCAGCCCGATGGTGCGGATCCGGTGGAAAACGCGGGCTGGCAAAGGGTGAGGGCTGTTCCAGGCAAAGCAGTGTGGTTCGGGGCGGCGCCAGGCGCCGCAAAACAACGACTCAACAGCAGGTACGGATATGATGGCAAGAAATGGTTTTACCTTGGTGGAAGTGATGATCGTGATGGTCATCCTCGCCATAGTGGCAGCGGTGGCCTACCCCTCCCTTCAATCGCAGCTCACCAAAACCCGCCGCAGCGATGCGCAATCATCACTGATGCAAACCGCCCAGAACCTGGAGCGCTGCTTCACCGAGTTCGGTGCCTACAACAACGCCAATTGCCCGGTGCCGGCCAGTGCCGACTCCGACGAGGGGCATTACACCATCACCGTGGCAAGCACCGCCTCCACCTTCACCGCCACTGCGACGCCAAAATCCACCAGCGCCCAGGCCAACGATGCCGAATGCACCACCCTGACGTTGTCCCATACCGGCGCCAAGGGCGCTACCGGTTCCAATACCGATGCCTGCTGGTGATCAGCCGCATTTGGAATCGCCACAGTTAAGGCAGGTCAGACAACCGTCCATGACAATGACCGCCTTGGTCTGGCATTTGCCGCAAAGCTGGGCGGACTCCGGAAAATCGCCATCCGCGCCGGCCCCACCAGACTGCCGTGTGCCTTTTTCGTACTGGGCCCGCTTTTCCGCCACCAGCTTCTTTTGGTGCTCGTCCAGACCTTCATCCTTGATCAGACCGATCACCCGCAGATGGTGTTCGATGGCATCGCCGATTTCCGCCACCAGTGAAGGCATGTATTTGCCGCCTTTTTTGAAATACCCGCCACGCGGGTCGAACACCGCCTTGAGTTCCTCGACCAGGAAGGTCACATCACCGCCTTTGCGGAACACGGCGGAGACAATGCGGGTCAGGGCCACAATCCACTGAAAGTGGTCCATGTTCTTGGAGTTGATGAAGATCTCGAAAGGCCGGCGCAATTCGTGTTCGGTGCCTGGGTTCAGCACGACATCGTTGATGGTGACGTAGAGGGCATGCTCCGACAGGGGCGTTTTGATTTTATAGGTGGCGCCGAGCAGCGTTTCCGGCCGTTCAATCTTTTCGTGCATCTGGATCACTTTGGCGGGCTGTTCATCCACCGCGTCCTGCGCGGCACCGCCCGTGTCCTTGACGACGTTGTATTTGACGATTTTTTTGTCGATTTTAATGGTCATGGCTGTATCTCCGTGTTCCCGGTGCAAGGGGCGCGCAGGCGCCGCACATTGACTAGAACTTACCGTAATAGCCTTCCTTGAGGGCATCGTACAGATTGGCGGCGGTATGGGTTTCGCCGTCGTATTCGATCTCTTCATTGCCCTTGGCCTCGATCACGCTGCCGTCTTCCAGGGTGAAGCGGTAGGTGGTGTTGGCCAGATCCTGTTCCTTGACCAGCACCCCCTGGAAGGCTTCCGGATTGAAACGGAAGGTGGTACAGCCCTTCAAGCCCCGCTCATAGGCGTACATATAGATATTTTTGAAATCCTCGTAAGGGTAGTCCGTGGGCACGTTGGCGGTCTTGGAGATACTGGAATCTATCCAGCGCTGGGCCGCCGCCTGCATGTCCACGTGCTGTTGCGGGGTGATGTCATCGGCGGTGACGAAATAATCGGGCAGGGTGTTGTGTTCTTCCCCAGCGTCGGTGGCCGCCTCGGGCTTGACCAGGGCGCGGTAAGCCAACAGCTCGAAGGAGTACACATCCACCTTTTCCTTGGTTTTTTTGCCCTCCCGGATCACGTTGCGAAAATAGTGATGGGCAAAGCTGGGCTCGATGCCGTTGGAGGCATTGTTGGCCAGCGACAGGGAAATGGTGCCGGTGGGAGCGATGGAACTGTGGTGGGTGAAACGGGCCCCCACTTCCGCCAACTCGTCCACCAAAGTGGGCGCCACTTCGGCAATGCGCTGCATGTAGCGGCTGTAGCGGGCGTGCAGCACCTTGCCATTGATGGTATCACCGGGCTTCCAGCCGTCGCGCGCCATCTCCGGTCGTTTGAGCAACATTTCTTCCGTCACCGTGAATTCTTCGTTCATAATGGGCGCCGGGCCTTTCTCCCGCGCCAGCGCCACCCCGGTGCGCCATCCCTCCAGCGCCAGCTCACGGGTGACCTCTTCGGTGAAAGCGATGGAAGCGGGCGAGCCGTATTTCATCCGCAGCATGGTGAGGGTGGAACCCAGGCCCAGATAACCCATGCCGTGACGGCGTTTGCGTTCGATCTCTTCGCGTTGGCGGGCCAGCGGCAGGCCGTTGATTTCCACCACATTGTCCAGCATGCGGGTGAACACCCGCACCACCTTGCGGAATTCCTCCCAGTCGAAACGGGCGTGCTTGCTGAAAGGCTTGCGGACAAACTTGGTGAGGTTGATGGAACCCAGCAGACAGGCGCCGTACGGGGGCAGGCCCTGTTCACCGCAGGGATTGGTGGCCCGGATGTTCTCGCAGAACCAGTTGTTGTTCATCTCGTTGTACTGGTCGACAAGGATAAAGCCCGGCTCGGCGTAATCGTAAGTGGAGGACATGATCATGTCCCACAGGCGCTGGGCGCGGATTGCTTTGTAAATCCGGCAGGCCACCTGACCGGCGGGATTGGTGATGTAGCTGTCTTTGATAGGCCACTCGCGCCACACCACCTGCGCCGGGTCGTGCACGTCTATGCCGTCCGCTTCCGCCTCTGTCGGGGTCAGGGGAAAGGCCAGGGGCCACATGCGGTCGTGCCTTACCGCCTCCATGAATTCGCGGGTCACCAGCAATGACAGATTGAATTGCCTGAGCCGCCCCGGCTCCCGTTTGGCGCGGATAAAATCCATGACATCGGGATGGCCCACGTCGAAGGTGCCCATCTGCGCGCCCCGCCGGCCGCCGGCGCTGGAGACGGTAAAGCACATTTTGTCGTAGATATCCATAAAGGACAGGGGGCCGGAAGTGTACGCCCCGGCACCGGAAACGTAAGCCCCCCGGGGACGCAAGGTGGAAAACTCGTAGCCGATGCCGCAGCCCGCTTTCAGGGTCAGGCCGGCCTCATGCACCTTGTTCAGAATGTCGTCCATGGAATCGCGGATGGTGCCGGAGACGGTGCAGTTGATAGTGGAGGTGGCGGGCTTGTAGGCCTGGGCACCGGCGTTGGAGATGATGCGGCCGGCAGGAATGGCGCCGTGGCGCAGGGCCCAGAGAAACTGTTCGTACCACTGCCTGCGGGCCTCGTCAGTGCTTTCCACCTCGGCCAGGGCGCGGGCCACCCGCTGATAGGTCGCATCGATGTCCTCATCAACCACCGTGCCGTCTTTGGCCTTGAGGCGGTATTTTTTATCCCAGATATCAAGCGAGGCGGATTGCATGGGAATTTCAGTCAGGTCCACGGAAACGGCCTTCAGTGGTACGGTCTTCATAGTGATGGGGCCCCCTGGGGTGATTGGGTACAGCTCTAAGTATAGACACAATATGTTGTGGTGGGCGCCAGAATAGGGATTTGTTTCACAGGTGTCAACAAGATCCGACCCGCTTTAGGATACAACAATTAACTAATTGATATTACACTATTAATTAAATACAACAAACAGAAGCGGGGGGTTTTTTGCGTGCCGACGGCCGGTGCAGGCGAAACGGCGGAACCACAATATATTGGGGTTGTGATCTTTTGGGGTTCCGCCGCATCCAGGGCCCGCTTTCCTCATTCGCCCACTGCTGTGGCATGCAATTTCCGGCCGTTGGCACCCCATCACAAAAGACGCCGCGGTGTAACATTTGCTACAGATAATATGTGGGAATTTGCGTCATCCTGGCCCTCGCTACACCGCCGTAGCGTCACTACAGGAGACAGACAATGAATCCACTTCGCTTGAGTTTTGCGGCGCTGCTGGCCGCTTTGATGATGCTCCCGGGCCATGCCGCGGTGGCCGGTCCCCAGCTTGACGACGCCACCATATTGGCCATCTTCGATCAAGCCAACGCCATCGACATTTACACAGCGCGCATGGGCGCCAAGTACGGTCACTCGCAGGCGGTCCGGGAGCTGGGCCGGGCCGTGGCGGCCGATCACGAAATGGTGCAACAAATGGGCCGTGACCTGGCCAGAACACTGGGTATCGTGCCCACACCGCCCGCCGGCGACACCAGCGTGGCGGATCAGGCCAAGACAGTGGCGATGCTGTCGGCCCAGTCCGGAACCGGTTTCGATGCAGCCTATCTGCGGCACGAAATCGCTTATCATCAAGCCGTCATTGATGCCCTGAAAAACACCTTGCTGCCGGCCATCAGCAACCCCGAGTTCAAAGCGCTGGTGAACAAGGTGCTGCCGGGCTTTGAGCACCATCTCGCCGAAACCAAGGCGGTGGCCAGGAAGCTGGGTGTGAATTGATCTGACCGGGAGGGAGGCGAGGCGGGGGACAACAGGCCTGCCCCTGGCGTTTACCCCGCTGCCTCCGATAACAGGTGACTGATCTTCCCCCCGACCCAACGAACGTGAGCAGACATCCGGAACCGATGCCATCAGCAGCAAAACTCGACGACTTCGAGCCTTTCCGGAACTTGTCGGAAAACAGCCGGGGATTGCTGGAACAGGGATTGCGGCATGCCAGTTTCGCCGATACCGCCACGGTGCTGAGCAAGGGACAACGGATCTCGGGGGCATATGTGGTCCTGAGCGGCCAGCTGCGGGTCTTCACGCTGACCCCGAACGGCAAAGAAGCGACGCTGTATTGGATCAATCCCGGGGAAACCTGCGTGCTGGCGCTCAACTGCATCTTCAACGATTTGCTCTATCCCGCCTGGGTGGAGGCCCGGCCGGCCACCGTGGTGGCGGTGATTCCGGGGACCTTGTACCGTGCCCTGTTCGAGGCCGAGCCGGCCATTCAGAACATGACCGTGCAGGCCTTTTCCACCATCGTGTTTCGCCTGATGGCGGAACTGGAAGACATTCATGCCCACAAGCTGGAGCAGCGGCTGGCCAATTTCTTGTTGCTGCGCGCGTCGGTGGATGCCAGGGTCCGGATGACGCAGCGGGAAATCGCCTCGCATCTGGGGACATCGCGGGAGGTGATTGCCCGGGTGTTGAGCCAATTGGTGGCGGACCAATACATTGAAACCAGCCGCAATCTAATCGTGATCCACGATCCCCGCCGCCTCGCCAGACTGGCCGGCAAGGGCTGAGTGCGCCGTGCGCCGCCCCAGGACCGTGGCGGCGCTTTCGTGCACAGACAGCAAAGCAGGGATCACCAGCAAAACCAGCAGCGTGGAGAAGGCCAGGCCGAAGGAAATGGTCACCGCCATGGGAATCAGGAACTGGGCCTGGAGGGAGGTTTCGAACAGCAGCGGCAAGAGCCCGCCTATGGTGGTCAGCGAGGTGAGCAACACCGCCCTCAGGCGCTGGCAGGCTGCCTCCACGATGGCATCGCGGATGGCCATGCCCCCCTCGCGCAGGTGGCGGTAGAAGGTCACCAGGATGATGGAATCGTTGACCACAATGCCCGACAGGCCGAACAGGCCGAACAGGGACAGCACCGACAGGTCCACCCCCATGCTCCAATGCCCCACCACGGCCCCCACCAGACCGAAGGGAATGGCGGCCATGACCACCAGGGGCCAGCCGTAGGAGGCGAACACCCAGGCCAGGATCAGGTAGATCAGCACCAGACCCAGCACCGCACCCCGTTTCATGTCGGCGGTGGTTTCCCGCTGGTCGGCGGCACGGCCTTCGAAGGAGCTGGCCACCCCGAAGCGCGCCTCCAGGGCAGGCAGAATGCGCTCTTCCAGCTCCGCCAACACCTGCTGGGTCTCGTTGACCGCGGCGTCCACATCGGCGGTCACGTGCACCGCCAGGCGGCCGTCGTCGTGGCGCAGCACTTCAAAACCCCGCCGGGCGGTGAATTCGACCACCGCCGACAAAGGCACCCGCCCCCCCTCCGGCAGGGCGATGTACAACTGCCGCAAGGTGGCCAGGGTGTCCCGCTCCGCATCGGGCAGCATCACCCGCACTTCCACTTCATCCTCGCCATCATGAAAAATCTGGGCGATCCGGCCGTCGAAGGCGGCACGCAGCTGCCGGCCCACCCCGGCCACCGTCAAACCCAGGGCCAGGCCGCGGGGGGTGAGGCGGTAAATCAGTTGTTCCCGGCCATAGGCCATGTCATCCTCCACGGCGTACACGCCGGGAATGGCCTCCAGGGCGTGGGCCAGTTCCAGGGCGGCGGCTTTCACCTGCCCGGCCCCGCCCCCCACCAGGCGCACGTCCACTTCCCGTCCCGGCGGCCCGCCCTGGCGCTGCGAGACGTTGAAGCTTTCCAACCCCGCCGGCTTGTGGATGCGCGCCTCCCAGGCCCGGATGAAGGCCTGATTGCGCACCTCCCGTTGATCGGGGGAGACCAGTTCAATCACCAGGGAACCCAGGCGGTCGCCGTAGCGGTTGAAACCGCCCCCCGCCGCGCTGGCGCGGCCGTGGTAAATCACATAGCGTTGCACCAAGCCGCCGCCCAGGGCCTCGTCGGTTTCCACCAGGGTCTGTTCCAGGTGTTCCAGGAAAGCATCGGTCTGATTGCGGGGCGTGCCCGCCACGAAGGCGGCATTGGCGTAGAGGATGGTGCCTTCCGGTGCCGGAAAGAAATGAAAATTGATGCGCCCGCCCAGCACCAGGCCCAGCGACAGGATCAACACCGCCACCGCCACCGCTATGGTGGTCCAGCGGTGCGTCACCGACCAGTTGGCGAGGCGGCGGAAAGGGCCGTCGCGCAGGCGCTTGAAGGCCGTATCCAGACGGACCCGGACCGTTCCCGGCCGGGCCTGGTGAATGCGCAAAAAAGCGTGCCGCAAATGGCCCGGCAGCACCAAAAAGCATTCCACCAGGGAGGCGAGGATCACACAGATCACCACCAGCGGAATATCGAACATGATGTTGCCGATGATGCCGCCTACGATCATCAGGGGCAAAAAGGCGGCCACGGTGGTCAAGGAGGAAGACAGCACCGGCGCGAACATGCGCCGCGCCCCGCCCTCGGCGGCGTTAAGGGCCGGCTCGCCTTTTTGATAATGGGCCAGGGCATCCTCGCCCACCACGATGGCATCATCCACGATGATCCCCAAGGCCATGATCATGGCGAACAGGCTGATCATGTTAATGCTGCCGCCGGCCGCGTACAGCACCCCCAGGGCCGCCATGAAAGACACGGGAATGCCCACCGCCACCCAGAAGGCCACCCGCTGGTTGAGGAACAAAAACAGGATCAACAGCACCAGCGCCAGACCGCTGCCGGCATTTTTCAGCAGCAGGTTGATGCGCTCTTCGATAAGCTGCCACTGCTGGTCAAAGGGCGCCACCGTTACGGCCGGCGGCAGACGCGCGCGGATGTCCTCCAGCCAGTCCTCCAGGATGCGGGCAGCCGCCAGGGAATCACTGTACTCGGCCCGGGACAGCTTCAGCTCCACCGCGGGGCGGCCGTGGTCAGTCACGGCGACGCTGCGGTCCCGCGCCCGCCGTTCGATGGCGGCCACCTCGCCCAGCGTGAGCAGGCGGCCGCTGTCCGCCCGCAGCGGCAGCCCGGCGAACTCCCGCTCCGTTTTGTGCCGCTCCAGGGCGCGGAGCTGACGGCCCACCTCGTCTTCGCCGATCTCCCCGGCGGGGATGTCCTGGCTGAGGCTGTTCACCCGGTCGGCCACCTGATCCAGGGTGAGGCCCAGGGCTTCCAGGCGGGCGCCGGGGATCTGGATGGCGATTTCCTCCTCCGGCAGGCCAATGATGTCCACTTTGGCGATGCCACGGTCAAGCAACTCCCGCTCCATCTGCCGCACCAGGGCGCGCAGCTCGGCGGGGTCGGCCGGGCCGCTGACCAGCAGGTGGGCGATGGGCTCATAGCGCACGGCGCGGCGGATTTCGGGCTCTTCCGAGTCAGCCGGCAGGTTGCGCACGGCGGCCACCTTTTCCTTGACTTGTTCCAGGGCCTCGGCCATGTCCGTGCCCTCCTCGAACTCCAAGGTGATGGCGCTCACCCCGTCAGCGGAAGTGGAGGACATTTTGTGCAAGCGGTCCACGCTGCGCAGGCTTTGCTCCAGGGGGGTGGTGATGGCACTTTCCACGTCTTCCGCTGCGGCGCCGCTCCAGACCACCCGCACGATGGCGAAATCCAGGGCGAAATTGGGAAAAAACTGCACGTTGAGTTTGCTGAGGCCCCAGCCGCCCGCCAGGATCATCAGGGCCATGGTCAGATTGGCGGCCACCTTGTGGCGGGCGAAAACGCCGAGCATATCGCGCGGGGGGGCCGCCGGCGCGCTCATGGGCCGGTGGTGACCTTGAGACCGTCGATGGCGTTGGGCAAGGGGGTGGTGATGAGCCGGTCACCACTGCGCAGGCCGGCGCCCCGCACCAACAAGCGCGTCTTCCCCCCCACGCGCCGTTCCCCCACCAGGCTCACGTCAACGCCCCGCATGCGGCCCTCCCGCAGCACATAAACCCGCTCAAGACCGTGCAGCGCCTGGGGCGGTATGGCGGCCACCCCGGCCTGGGGGGGCAGTTCCAGCAGCAGATCGACGAACTGCCCCAGGGGCAGGGCCGGTGCGGACGCCGTGAACCGGAACAAGCCGTCCACGCCGCCGCTTTGGGGGTCCACCTCGGCGGCAAGGCGGTCCAGGACGGCAGTCCGCGGGGCGCCGTCCGCCGCCAGCGTGGCGCGCAAGGGCCGGCCCGCCGCCAGCGCAGCGCGCACTGCGCCCAGCCGGTCCGCCGGAATCTGGGCGCGGATCTCCAGGGCCTCCGGATCGAAAAGCCGCACTAGGGGCGTGCCCACGGCCACCCGGTCGCCCACGGCCACTTCCACCCGGCTGACCACGGCAGGGAAGGGCGCCTTGACCACCGCGCGGCTGAGGTCCAGCGCCGCCTGCTCGCGCTCCGCTTCAGCCCGCCGCAAGCGGGCCTGCAGGGCTTTGAGGCGGGTGGGGGCATCGGCCAGCTCGGCTTCGCGCAATTGCACTGCCAGGGCCTGGCGCTCGACGGCGCTTTGGGCCTCGTCCACCGCGGCATCACTGGCAAGTTGCCTGGCGGCCAGGTCGCGGCTGCGGGCGAGGCTCTGGCGGGCCAGTTCCAGCAGGGCCCGTTCCCGTTCCAGGGCCGCCCGGTCCCGCGCCGCGCGACGCCGCTCGCTGTCGAGTTGGGCTGCGATCTCCCGGACTTCCGCTTCGCGCCGCCGCAAGGCGAGGCGCCGATCCCGCTCATCCAGCCGCAGCAGCACCTCTCCCCTGTTGACAGCGCGTCCTTCCCGGGCGGACAGCGCCACCACCTCGGCGGCCAGCGCCGATTTGAGCCGGGCGGCGCGGGGAGATTCCACTTGGCCGTAGAGGGTGAGGGTGGGAGCAAGGCTGGCGATGCGCAGCGGTTCGACACTGACCCGCCAGGCCCGCTCCTCCACCTGCCGCGCCGCACTCTGCGGGTGGGTGGCGTAGAGGGCATAGGCCCCGGCCAGCGCCAGGGCCAGCAAAGCCGGGGGCAAAATGATGCGGATGTGGCGGCTTGTTGTTCTCATGAGTCAGGGACGCACACGCTGCTGTTGGCGCCACGCCCCGTGAGAAAGACTGTGGCCAGGCGCGGGGGTTCCGCCTCAGCCTTGTTTCAGCCAGCCGGCCACTTGTTTGGCGAAATAAGTGAGGATGCCATCGGCCCCGGCCCGCTTGAAACCCAGCAGCGATTCCATCACCACGGCCCGGCGGTCCAGCCAGCCGTTCTGGGCGGCGGCGGCCAGCATGGCGTATTCACCGCTCACCTGATAGACGTAGGTGGGCACGCCATATAGATCCTTCACCCGCCGCACGATGTCGAGATAGGGCATGCCCGGTTTGATCATGACCATGTCCGCGCCTTCCGCCAGATCCAGACCCACTTCCCACAGGGCCTCGTCACTGTTGGCCGGGTCCATCTGGTAGCTGTATTTGTTGCCCGCGCCCAGGTTGGCCGCCGAGCCCACGGCGTCGCGGAAAGGACCGTAAAAACTGGAGGCGTACTTGGCGGAATAGGCCAGGATACGGGTATGAATGTGGCCGCGGCCCTCCAGGGCCTCACGGATGGCGTTGACGCGGCCGTCCATCATGTCCGAAGGCGCCACCACGTCGGCGCCGGCTTCGGCATGGGACAGGGCCTGTTTCACCAGCACCGCCACGGTCTCGTCGTTCAGCACGTAGCCGGCATCATCAACCAGGCCGTCCTGACCGTGGCTGGTGAACGGGTCCAGGGCCACGTCGGTGATGACACCCAGCCCGGGGAAGTTCTCTTTCAGGGCCCGTACCGTGCGCTGGGCCAGGCCCTCCGGGTTGTAGGCTTCCCCGGCATCCAGGGACTTCGCTTCCTGGGGTGTCACAGGAAACAGGGCAACGGCGGGCACACCCAGTTCCACCAGGATGGCTGCCTCTTCCAGCAGCAAATTGATACTGACCCGCTCCACCCCGGGCATGGACGGCACGGCTTCGCGGCGGCCCTCGCCCTCCAGCACAAAGACGGGGTAGATCAGATCGTCGATGCTGAGACAGGATTCGCGCATCAGGCGGCGGGAGAATTCATCGCGCCGCATGCGGCGCATGCGGCGGTGGGGAAACCCCGAGGGCACGAATTCAATCTCTTTCACTGCAAAAGGTCCTCAATGCTGTGGCGGGTAACGTGTTTGGCCGAACTGCCGCAGACGCCGCGGTCCGGCGCTAACGCCGTCTACCGCGCGCCTTTTTTTTCACGATTTTCTTTTTGGCGCTGCTGCGCTTTTTGGCCGCTGATTTTTTCGCTGAGCTTTTTTTCCTTGCCGCGGCCCGTTTTTTCGCAATGGCTTTTTTGGCCCTTGTTTTCGCTCCGGCCCGCTTTTTGGCGGTTTTCTTGCCCCCGCGTTTTATTGCCGACGCCTGCCTCTTCGCATTGCGCTGCTTCGCCGCCGCTTTCTTTTTTGCTGATGCTTTTTTACCGCTTCTCTTCGCGCCGGCCTTTTTCCGGACTGTCGTTTTTTTCCGTGCACGAATCTTTTTGGCGGCCTTCTTTTTGGCGCCCGCGCGCTTTTTGCTGACGTTCTTTTTGGCGACGGATTTCTTCTTCGCTGCCGCCTTTTTTCTGGCGGCTTTTTTCTTTGCCGAGGTTTTTTTCTTCGCGGCCACCGCCTTTTTCCTGGCTGCGGTTTTCTTTGCCGCGGCTTTTTTGGCTGTTAGCTTTTTCTTCGCGGTGGCTTTCTTTTTGGCTGCGGCTTTTTTCTTGGACGCAGTTTTCTTTGCGCTGGTTTTTTTCCTGGTCGCGGCTTTCTTCGCCGCTGTTTTTTTCTTGGCTGCTGTTTTTTTCTTGGCTGCGGCTTTTTTCACCGCCGCTTTCTTTTTCGCCGTGGCTTTCTTCTTTGTCCCGGTTTTGGGTTCAGCGGCGGCCTCTCCGCTTGCGGTGGCGCTCTCACCGGCTGACGGGGCGGGCGGGGGCGCTGCCGGCTCGGGGGCAGGGCCCGGGCCGGGCGCGGCGCGTTCTTCCCGCTCCATCGCCGCCGGGGCTTGCGGGGCGGGCACCGTCGGGGTCTTGCCGAAGCGGGCGACGACTTCTTCGATGTGGGCGAAAATGTCTTCGATGTCGCCTTCGCCGTTCACCGGATACAGGCGGCCCCGGTCGCGGTAGTAGGCGATGAGCGGCGCGGTCTGTTGTTCGTAGACCCGCAAGCGGTTGCTGATGGTCTCTTCGTTGTCATCCGCCCGGTGGCGCAGTTGGCCGCCACATTGTTCGCACTGGTCGTCCAGCCGTGACGGCGAAGTGTAGATGTTGTACACCTGCCCGCAGACCTCGCAGGTGCGCCGGCCGGCCAGGCGTTCCACCAGGGATTCAAAGTCCACGTCGATCAGTATCACACCGTCCAGCGGCTTGTTCATCTCCGCCAGCATGCGGTCCAGCGCCTCGGCCTGGGGGATGTTGCGCGGAAAACCGTCCAGGATGAAACCCCGGGCCGTGTCCGCTTCCTGCAACCGCTCGGCAATGATGCCCAGCACAATATCATCGGAGACGAGCTGGCCGGCGTCCATGGTGGCTTTGGCTTTCAGGCCCAGGGACGTTTGCGCGGCGACGGCGGCGCGCAACAGATCGCCGGTGGAGATTTGGGGGATGTTGAACTTGTCCGCAAGTAGTTTGCCCTGGGTTCCCTTGCCGGAGCCGGGCGCGCCCAATAGTACGATTCTCATGTGCCGTTCCTCACGCGTGCAAGCCGTTTAACGGGTGCTTGTTGTATAAAATCCCTGATGGGTCGCTGCGGTACTTGTCATCAGTCAAAGCAGTGGATGGAATGCGGGGCGCCGCGCAGCCGGGATCCGCCCGGCCTGCCGCCGCTGTTGCACGACAAGGAAGCCTGGGAAAGGGCTGTGATTTACCCCCGGCGGCCACCGCCGCTTAAAGCTACTCTGAGTGATTGTATTAAGTCAATGAAAAGGACTTTGCAAATGCAAGCCCTTTTGCTGATTTATTGCAGGCTTGTCGTGTTTCCCCGGCCGCGCAAGGCGACAGCGGCCCGGGCCGGGTGCGCGGCGGAGGTGGCCGAGCTCCATGCTATACTTTTTGCTTTTCGAGACGACGAGGTAGAACAATGAATCTGGACAGGGTGGCAGCGGGTCGCGACTTGCCCAATGACATCAATGTGGTGATCGAGATCCCCGCTTTCAGCGAACCGGTGAAATATGAAATCGACAAGGATTCCGGCGCCCTGCTGGTGGATCGTTTCATGGGCACTGCCATGTACTATCCCGCCAATTACGGCTTCGTTCCTCACACGCTGTCCGAAGACGGCGACCCGGTGGATGTGTTGGTGGTCACCCCCTTCCCCCTGGTCAACGGGGCCGTGATCCGCTGCCGGCCGGTGGGCGTGCTGAAGATGACGGACGAATCGGGCGTGGACGCGAAGGTGCTGGCGGTGCCGGTGGACAAGCTGAGCCCGCTGTACAGCCACTGCCACGGGCCCGACGACCTGCCCGCCAGTCTGCTGGGCCAGATCGGTCATTTCTTTGAACACTACAAAGACCTGGAGCCCGGCAAATGGGTGAAAGTGGACGGCTGGGCGGGTGCCGACGAAGCCCGGCAGGAAATTCTCGCCAGCGTCGAGCGTTTCAACCAAGCGGCCGGCAATTAACAGCTGACTCTCGCAGCCCAGAGATGGGCCGCCATCGGTTCCGGCCACCGCACGCCCGCGACATCCCCGCCATGTCGCCAAAAACAGTGGCCGGATTTCGCGGGCGGCAATCAAACAGGTCAGAACGGTGTGCCCCGCCGCGTTACAGGCGGGGCGTCGTCTGCCCATGGCTGTGTTCCCACTTTTTCTGGCAGGCCACGCAACGCCGCGCCGCAGGCTGGGATTGCAGGCGCTCAAAGCCGATCGGCTCGCCGCACATCTCACACAGGCCGTAGCTGCCCATATTGATCCGCTGCAAGGCGGCCTCGACGTCCCGTACTTCGTTGATTTCCCGGTCCAGCTCCGCGATGTTCAGATCCGAAAGCAAATCAGCCACTGACTCTTCCCCAATATCGTGGACCCGGCCGGCCAGATCAGCGTAGTGCTCCTGCTCACTGCGCGCCAGCTCCTCGGCGATGTCTTTGCGCAGCTTGGCGTAGCGCTGCTTCAAACTGTTCCTGAGCGTGTTGAGCTGGGCATCGCTTAAGCTTGCCATGGTTCGCCTCCCCTCGGATTCACATACTCCACGATAAAACGAGTATGGCACAATGGCTTATGGCCGGTCACCCTGGACATTCCCATCATCGCCCCGACACATCGGGCAAAACCCTGTGGTGGAGTTTCGCCGCCACCTTGAGCTTCGCGGCAGTGGAGGCCGTGGGTGGCTGGTGGGCCGGATCCCTGGCCCTGCTGGGCGATGCGGTGCACATGCTGTCCGACGCCACAGCCCTGGGGCTGGCGGCGGTGGCGACGTGGATTGCCCGGCGCCCCCCCTCGATCCGTCATTCTTACGGCCTGGGCCGGGCGGAGGTGGTGGCGGCCCTGGTCAACGGGGTGTTCATGGTGGTGCTGGTGCTGGCAGTGGCCGGATCTGCCGTGGCGCGCCTGCACAGCCCGCAGGCGGTTATGGGCGGACCGGTGATCCTCATCGCCCTGCTGGGCCTGGCGGTAAACCTGATCATCGCCTGGATTCTGAGCCGGGGGGAGGCCACGCTCAACAACCGCGCCGCCCTGTTGCACGTGATGGGGGATGTGCTGGGTTCGGTCGCTGCCCTGGCCGCGGGAAGCGTGATTTATTTCACCGGCTGGACGCCCATAGACCCGCTTTTGTCACTGCTCATCTGCGTTCTGATTTTGGTCTCTGCGGTGCGCCTGTTGCGGGAGGCCCTGCACGTCATCATGGAAGGGGTGCCACCCTACCTGGATTTGCGCGAAGTGGGCCAGGCCATGGCGGCGGTGGAGGGGGTGGACTCGGTTCACGATTTGCACATTTGGACCCTGTCGTCCGGCATGGTGGTGCTGTCCGCCCATATCGTGCTGCCGGAGATGGCGCACTGGGAGGAGACCTTGCAAAAGCTGCACAGCCTGGTCCACGAGCGTTTCGGCATCGAACACATCACCCTGCAGCCGGAACTGTCCCGGCACGAAGTGCGGGTGCCGGTCCCCTGAACGCCTCCCGAGGCCGCGGCTACCCGGGTCCGCGACGGGCTGGTAAAATCGCCCCGGCCTGTTAGCAGTATCAAGGCAGCGAATGGTATTGGAATTCACCAAAATGCACGGCCTGGGCAACGACTTCGTTGTGTTCAACGCCCTCCACCGCCCCCTGCGCCTGAATGCCGCCCAGCTTCGCCTGCTGGCAGACCGCCATTTCGGCGTGGGCTGCGATCAGGTGCTGGTGCTGGAACCCGCCGTTGATCCCGCTGCCGACTTCCGCTATCGCATCTTCAACGCCGACGGCGGAGAAGTGGAACAGTGCGGGAACGGTTTGCGCTGCGTGGCGCAGTACTTGCGCGACGAGGGTCTGGTTCCGGGGGACAGCCTCACCCTGGAAACCCGGGGGGGGCTGGTCTCACCCCGCTTCGAGGCGGACGGCCAGATCACCGTGGACATGGGCCGGCCGGAATTCGCGCCCGCACGCATTCCTTTTCGCGCGTCAGGGCAAGCGAATGCGTATACTGTTGAAGTGGCCGGGCAACGCATCGAATTGGGGGCGGTAGCCATGGGCAACCCCCATGCGGTGCTTGAGGTGCCCAGCGTGGCGGATGCACCAGTCGCCGAACTGGGCCCCCTGCTGGAGGGGCATGAACGCTTTCCCGCAAGGGTGAATGTGGGATTCATGGAAGTGATGGATGACGCGCACATTCGTTTGCGCGTGTATGAACGGGGTGTTGGGGAGACCCTGGCGTGCGGCACCGGCGCCTCGGCGGCGGTCGCGGTGGGTCGGCGTCAAGGACGGTTGAGGGAGCGTGTGGCCGTGGACCTGCCGGGTGGCCGCCTGATAATACAGTGGGCGGGGGGCGATGCTCCTTTACTGATGACCGGCCCGGCCGTCCGGGTCTTTGAAGGCAGAATAAAACTATGACAACACAACACCAAGCAGACCTCGCACCGGAACTGATAGACGAGCAGCTGGTTGCCGACTACCTGCGTCGCCATCCGGAGTTTTTCGTCACCCACGGCGGCTTGTTGCCCGACCTCAAAGTGCCGCATCCCACCCGCGGTGCCATTTCCCTGATCGAACGCCAAGTCGCTGTCTTGCGGGACCAAAACCGCGAACTCAAGCGCCAGCTTCAGGCCCTGGTGCAAGTGGCACGCGACAACGACCGGTTGAACGAGCGGGTGCAGCGTTTGACCGTGTCCCTGCTGGAATCCAAAAACCTGCGCGACACCCTCGCGGCGGTGGAAGAAAGCCTGCGGAATGACTTTCGCGCCGATTTGGTTGTGCTGCGCCTGTTCACGGACCCGGCCCGTCTGCTGGGCGCCGGGCCGCTGGATGATGTCATGGACGTGCGCTGCGTGGCCTACGATGACAAGGGCGCGGCCAGCTTTGCCCGCCTGATCAGCACCGGCAAGCCCGTATGCGGCCAGCTGCGCAGTTCCCAGTCGCAGTATCTGTTCAGCCACGCCTCGGAAGAAATCAGCTCCGCCGTGGCCCTGCCGCTCACCATCACGCCCTCGGTGGCCGGCCAGGCACCGTCCATCGGCATCCTCGGCATCGGCAGCCGCGACGCCACCCGCTATCACGCCGGCATGGGGACCTTGTTCCTCACCTACCTCGGCCGGCTCATCGGGCGGGCGGTGCACCGCCATCTGTATCAGTAGTGGCTGATGGCGGGAGAGGACGACTGGCCGGCGCGCTTCATTCACCATCTTCGCACCGAACGCGTCCTCTCCCCCCGCACCGCCGACAGCTATCGGCGTGATCTCGGCAAATTCACCCGCTACGCGGCGGAGCAGCAGTTCCCCGGCTGGGCCGGACTGAACGCCCATCACCTGCGTGCCTTCATCGCCGCCCAACATCGGGCAGGGCTGGACGGCCGCAGCCTGCAACGGCTGCTGTCTGCGCTGCGCACTTTTTTCGACTACCTGATTCGCGAACGGCTGATCCAACACAATCCCGCCACCGGCATTCGCGCCCCCAAAACCAAACGACGCCTCCCGAAAAACCTCGACGTGGACCGGATTCAACAGCTTTTTGCCGCCACTTCCGACACCGGACCACTCAAGGTGCGCGACCGCGCCATGCTGGAGCTGCTGTATTCCTCCGGCTTGCGCCTGGCCGAACTGGTGGCTTTGGATCTGTCCCGTTTGCGACTGGACAATGCCGAAGTCACCGTCACCGGCAAAGGCAGCAAAACGCGCATCGTGCCCGTGGGACGGCAGGCCTGCAAGGCACTGCGCCATTGGCTGCGGGTGCGGCAGGAGCTTGCGGCAGCGAACGAACCGGCGCTGTTTGTCAGCCGACGGGGCCGCCGCCTGAGCCACCGCGCCGTGCAACAGCGCCTGCGGGACTGGGGCATCAAACAAGGCCTGCCCGAAAATTTACATCCGCATCTGTTGCGTCATTCTTGCGCCAGCCATCTGCTTGAATCCAGCGCTGACCTGCGCGCCGTGCAGGAACTGCTGGGCCACGCCGATCTCGGCACCACCCAGGTTTACACCCACTTGAACTACCAGCACCTGGCCAATATCTACGACCGGGCGCATCCGCGGGCGAGGAAGAAAAAACCTGGCGGGTAAACAGCACCGATTCTGATCTGCCTTGATACAGCGGCCATCAATACAATACAGCCGTGCCCCGCTCATCGGGGCCCGGGATGCGGACCAACAAACACTGACAGCCGTTAAATAACTCAAGTAAATAACTCAAGCACTTGGACGACACCATCGACACCATTGCCGCGGACATCGCCCACGCGCTGCGGGTGGACCGGTACCGCCTCAGGCAACGGTGGCAGGCGCTGAAAAGACGGCCCGAGCCGCAGGCACTGGCCGCGCTCGCCAAGGCCGCGGCGGCCTCCCGCGCCCGCCGCGAGCGCCGCGCGGCGGCGCTGCCCGCACCCACTTTTCCCGCCGAGCTGCCCGTCAGCCAAAAGCGGGAGGCCATTGCCCGCGCCATCACCGACCATCAGGTGGTGATCATCTGCGGCGAGACGGGCTCGGGCAAAACCACCCAGCTGCCCAAAATCTGCCTGGAACTGGGCCGCGGCGTGACGGGCTACATCGGCCACACCCAGCCACGCCGCATCGCCGCCCGGGCGGTGGCCACCCGCATTGCCGAGGAGCTGGGCACGCCGCTGGGGCAACAAGCGGGCTACAAGGTGCGCTTTGGCGACCACGTTCAGCGGGATGCTTACATCAAAGTGATGACCGACGGCATTCTGCTGGCGGAGATCCAGGGTGACCGCTTCCTTGATCAGTACGATACGCTGATTATCGACGAGGCCCATGAGCGCAGCCTCAATATCGACTTTCTGTTGGGCTATCTGAAACGCCTGCTGCCCAAGCGGCCGGACCTCAAGCTCATCATCACCTCTGCCACCATCGACCCGGCGCGTTTCGCCGGCCATTTCGGCGGCGCACCCGTCATCGAAGTCTCGGGCCGCACATATCCCGTGGACGTGCGCTACCGCCCCTTGAGCGCGGGGGACGAAGACAGCCGCGACCGCGACCTGAAATCCGCCATTTTGGACGCCGTGGACGAACTGGCCCGGGAAGGGCCGGGGGACATGCTGGTGTTCCTGCCCGGCGAGCGGGCCATTCGCGAAACGGCGGAGGCCCTGCGCAAGCACCATCCGCCCCACACCGAGATCGTGCCGCTGTTCGCACGCCTGGCGGCGGCAGAGCAAAACAAAGTGTTCCAGCCCCATGGCGGGCGCCGCATCGTGCTGGCCACCAATGTGGCGGAGACGTCCCTCACCGTGCCCGGCATCCGCTTTGTGGTGGATACGGGCCTGGCCCGCATCAGCCGCTACAGCCACCGCGCCAAAGTGCAGCGCCTGCCTATCGAAGCCATTTCCCAGGCATCGGCCAGGCAGCGGGCGGGACGCTGCGGCCGGGTGGGACCGGGGGTGTGCATCCGGCTCTATTCAGAGGAGGACTTTCTCAGCCGGCCTGGCTTCACCGCACCGGAGATCCTCCGTTCCCATCTTGCCGCCGTGATTTTGCAAATGGAAGCCTTGCACATCGGCGCGGTGGACCGTTTTCCCTTCGTCGATCCGCCCGACCCCAGGCTGATCCGCGACGGCTATCAGACCCTGGCAGAGCTGGGCGCCGTAGACCCCCGCCACCGCATGACCGGCTTGGGACGCCGCCTGGCCAGGCTGCCCGTGGACCCGCGCATCGGCCGCATGATCCTGGCCGCCGACCAGGAACGGGCCTTGCGCGAAGTGCTCATCATCGCCGCCGCCCTGGCCGTGCAGGACCCGCGCGAACGGCCGCTGGACCGGCAACAAGCGGCCGACGAAGCGCACGCCCGCTACCGGGATCCGCGCTCGGATTTTCTCGGCTACCTCAAGCTGTGGGAGCAGTATCACCACCAGGCCCGCCACCTCAGCAACAACAAGCTGCGTCAGTATTGCCGCGAGCAGTTTCTCTCTTATGTGCGCCTGCGGGACTGGCACGACACCCATGGCCAGCTTTTGAGTCTGACCCGGGAACTGGGCCTTGAGCCCAATGAGCAGCCCGCCGACTACGCCGCCGTGCACCGCGCCCTGCTGGCCGGCTTGCTGGGCCAAGTGGGCCTGCGGCGGGAAGGGCGCGAATACCTGGGGGCGCGGGGCGTGAAATTTCACCTGTTTCCCGGCTCGGGCCTGTGCCAAAAACCGCCCCAGTGGATCATGGCAGCAGAAGTGGTGGAAACCAGCCGCCGCTACGCCCGCATCGCGGCCCGGATCGACCCCGCCTGGCTCGAGCCGTTGGCGGCCCATCTGCTCAAACGCCATTACAGCGGGCCCTATTGGTCGAAAAAGGCCGGCGCCGTCCTGGCCAGGGAACGGGTGACCTTGTACGGCCTGCCCGTCGTCACCGGACGCAAAGTGCCATACGGCCCCATTGATCCCAAACTGGCGCGCGAATTGTTCATCCGCGGCGCTTTGGTGGCGGGCGAGTGGGACAGCCGCGCGCCGTTTTTCCAACACAACCGCGCCGTGCTGGAAGACGTGCAGGAACTGGAACACAAAGCCCGCCGCCACGACATCCTGGTGGACGAAGAAACCCTGTTTCAGTTTTATGACGAGCGCGTGCCGGCAGGCATTTTTGATGTGCGCACCTTCGAGGCCTGGCGCAAAACGGAGGAAAAGAACCGGCCCCGGCGGTTGTTTTTGACCAAAGCGTACTTGATGCGGCGGGATGCCACCGAACTCACCGCGGAGGCGTTTCCCGAACACGTCCAGGTACAAGGCCTGACGCTGCCCCTCAGCTATCATTTCGAGCCGGGCACCACCGCCGACGGCGTGACCGTCACCGTACCCCTGGCTCTGCTCAATCAGCTCAGGGCCGAACCCTTCCAGTGGCTGGTACCGGGCTTGTTGCAGGAAAAGATCGCCGCCCTGATCAAAACCCTGCCCAAACACTTAAGGCGCAATTTCGTCCCCGCCCCCAACTTCGCCCAAGCGTGCATCGAGGCTTTGGTGCCCGGGGATGAGGCCCTGGTGGACGCCGTGGGCCGCCATCTGCGAAAAATCACCGGGATGGAAATACCGCCGCAGGCCTGGCAGGCGGACCGGCTTCCCGACCATCTGCACATGAATTTCCGCATCATCGACGAACAGGGCACCACGGTGGCGCAGGGCCGGGATCTGCGCCAGCTTCAGCAGCGCGAGGGCGGGCGCGCCGCCGCCACATTCGCACGCCTGCCCACCTGGGAGCTGGAACGCGACAGCGTCACCGACTGGGATTTCGGCGACCTGCCGGAGCAGGTGACCCTGGCACACCAGGAACTGCGTGTGATGGGCTATCCCGCCCTGGTGGCAGAAAACAAGACCGTGGCGCTGCGCCTTCTGGATCAGCGGGAGAAGGCGGCTGCCACCCACCGCCTGGGCCTGCGGCAGTTGTTCAAACGCAAACTGGCGCCACAAATCAAATGTCTCGCCAAAAATCTGCCAGACCTGCAGCAGATGTGTCTGGCCTATGCGCCCCTGGGCAGCTGCGCCACCCTCAAAGACGACCTGATCAACGCCACCCTGGACCGAGTATGTTTGCACGGCGAGACCGTGCGCGAGCAGGCTGACTTCGAACAGCGCCTGGCCCAGGCCCAAGCGGCCCTGGTGCCGGCCGCCAATGAACTGGGGGCCGTGGTGCAGAAAACATTGCAAACCTATCAGGCGCTCAACAAACGGCTCAAGGGCGCCGCCTCACCCGCCTGGCTCAAAGCCTTGAGCGACATCCGCGGGCAACTCGACCATTTGATCTATCCCGGCTTCGTGGCGCAAACACCGCCCCAGTGGTTGATCCATCTGCCGCGGTACTTGCAGGCCGTGTCCAGACGCCTGGACAAACTGGACGCAAACCCCCTGCGGGACAGACAACTCACCGCCGAGATTTCACCTTTGTGGCAACAGTGTCTGCAGCGCATGGAAAAGCAGCGTCGGGAGCAGCGGCTTGATCCGGAACTGAACACTTATCGCTGGTGGCTGGAAGAATATCGCGTCTCGCTGTTCGCCCAGGAGCTCAAAACGGCGCTGCCCGTTTCAGCCCAGCGGCTGAAAAAACAATGGGAGAAAACATCGACTTGACCCGGTGTTTCCCAGCCGTGCCTGCAAAGATCCGCCGGATTTTGTTTTCACAAGCGATATTCTGAACCAGCTCAATGCCGGGCGCAGAGCGTTTTTCCGGGAAAACTCAAGAACGAGCGGGGACTCATCCGGCTGGTGAAAAACACGGGGTCCGAAGCAGCCTCCGGGTTCGCGAAAAAACAAACGGCAGGGGCGCACCCGGGCGCGCCCCTACCGCTCAAGCACAGGCGCACAATATCAGCAACTACTTTCTCATTTCTCTGACGAAACGATTCTTCGCCGTATTTAGGGCGGACATGCCACGAGTAAAGATTTTTTCAAAAGCTTCCGGTTTGCCCACATAGTTTTCCAGTGACACCTGCACCTTGCCACTGGAGCTGATGTACACCTTGGCCACCTTGGTGGTGCGTGTTGCGATATTGGCGGCAGCCAGCACCCGGCGCCGCTCGTCTAAGCCCCCTGCCCCAAAACCAGCGCCCTGTGAAAACACCAAGGCGGATATTGGCGCAACAAGCCCCAGAACCATAGCCGGACAAAACCCAAAAAGCAAAAAGCCCCAGTCCTTGTGCCGGTCCCGCGCCTGGAGGATAAAATGCGGTTTTGACTTTGCGAGGCTGACATGGGAATTGTACTGCCCTTCCATCTGCTCGCCGCCACCGTCTGGGTGGGCGGGATGTTCTTTGCCTATATGGTGCTGCGCCCGGTCGCTGCCGCCGGGCTGGAGCCGCCGGAGCGCCTGCGCTTGTGGGTGGGCGTGTTCGGCCGCTTTTTCCCCTGGGTGTGGGGGGCGGTCATCCTGCTGCCCCTGAGCGGCTATCTCATGTTGTTCAGCCTGTTCGGGGGCTTTACCGGCGCGCCGCCGTATGTGCACCTGATGCACGGCCTGGGCCTGGTGATGGTGACGATTTATCTCTTGGTGTACTTTTCGCCTTACCGCCAACTATGCCAGGCGGTGGCACAGGAAAACTGGCAGGCCGGGGGCCGGCACCTGGCGCGTATCCGCCGCTGGGTGGGTATCAACCTGATCATCGGCATCGCGGTGATCAGCATCGGCGGCGGCCGCCTGTTCCCGTAGAGCTGTTGTCCCGGATGATTGTTTAGACATCATGTTGCGCGTGGCCATCGCCCGTGAGCTGATGGGGTTTATCTGGGACATCGTCTGCCAGGAGATGGCCATAATGAAAATGGCAGCGCAATAAACGGTGCTGCCCATCAGCCCGACCGGCCAGTCACCAAACAGGAGGCACGACAGGCACGTTGACTCAGGGTATGCCGGGCCGGCTGGCGGTGGCGGCTTCGAGTACAGTCAGCGCCGGTGCGGCCGTACAGCACTCGCAGGTGAGTCCTTTTGCCCCGCCGCGGTTTGGGCTGCCCTGATGCCAGTACAAGGAGGACAGGTCTGCCAGAATGACTTTGGGTCTTGTCGAACTCATCGCCTTGTTCCTCGTCGCGCTGGCGCTGCTGCTGTGGTGGCACACGGTGGACATTGAACGCCTTGCATTGGGCGCAGCGCGGCACCATTGCGGGGAAATGGGTGTTCAGTTTTTGGATGACAGCATTATTCTGTCCGCCATGGGCTTGCAGCGCGACCGCCATGGGCGCCTGCGGGTGCGGCGTGTGTTTCGTTTTGAATTCGCGTCCACCGGGGAGCAGCGCTACAAGGGATACGTGACGTTCCTCGCTTATGAAACCCAGGGCGTGGTGCTGGAGCCGTATCGGGTCGACTCCCGCGGGTAGCGCGCGGGCCTATGTCTTGCGGAAGAGCAGGTCGCGGATGACATGCCCCAGCCGTTGGCCGCGTTGTTCGAATTTGGTGCAGACCCGGTACGGGGGCCGTTTCGCATAACGTGCCGAACCGGCCAGATTGAGAAAGCCGGGCGCGCCTGCCATCAGAGCGAGCACATGTTCCGCGTATTCCTCCCAATCCGTCGCAACGTGGAAGCATCCCCCCGGTTTGAGTTTTTTTCCCACCAGTTCGACAAACGCGGTTTGCACAAGACGCCGTTTGTGATGGCGTTTCTTGGGCCAGGGATCGGGAAAGAACAACAACACCTTGTCCAGGCTGGCGTCGGGGATGCGTTGTTGCAGCGCGGCAACGGCATCATCGCAGATCACGCGCACATTGCGGATGTCGCGTTCCCGCAAATGATGAAACAAGCGGCCCACGCCGGGACGATAGACCTCGATGCCGAGAAAATCCGTGTCCGGCTCGCACGCTGCCATGTGCAGCAGGTTGTCACCGTTGCCGAAACCGATTTCCAGCACCCGCGGCGCCCGGCGGCCGAACAGCGCGTCAAAATCCAAAAAGCCCGGCGCTGGGTCGATGCCGTAGCCCGGCCACAGCGTGTCAAAGGCGCGGCGCTGCCCGGGCGTAAAGCGGCCCTCGCGGCGGACGAAACTGCGGATGCGTCGGCGGGGTGAGTTCATTGAGGTTTCTGCTGTCTACCGCGAAGGGCGCGAAGAACCGCACAGCGTCACAAGCCATCCCTGCCTGCCCGCAGGGTGATCACAGCTCAGCCTGCGGAATCAGTTTGATGATGTTGCATTTCGTCGCGCCCTTTGCGGCCAATCAGGCAAAAAATGTCCCCGCGAGGGGCGACGAGGCCGAGGCGTGGCGCTTGCGCGGAATACGCCCGGCCAGATACGCCTCCCGCCCTGCCGCGATGGCTTTTTTCATGGCCGAGGCCATAAGCACGGGGTTTTGGGCGCCGGCGATGGCGGTGTTCATGAGCACCCCGTCGCAGCCCAGCTCCATGGCCACAGCGGCGTCGGAGGCAGTGCCCACACCGGCGTCCACCAAAACCGGCACCCGGGCGTTTTCGACGATTTCGAGAAGGTTGTAGGGATTGCGGATGCCCAGCCCCGAACCGATGGGTGCGGCCAGGGGCATCACGGCGACGCAGCCCATCTCTTCCAGCCGCTTGGCAACAACGGGGTCGTCGTTGGTGTAGACCATCACTTTGAAGCCGTCTTTGATCAGGGTCTCGGCGGCGCGCAGCGTTTGCACGACATCGGGAAACAGGGTTTTTTCGTCCCCCAAGACTTCCAGCTTCACCAACTCGTGGCCGTCGAGCAGCTCGCGGGCCAGGCGGCAGGTGCGCACGGCGTCTTCGGCGGTGTAGCACAGGGCGGTGTTGGGCAGGATGGTGTAGCGCTCGGGGGGCAGCACGTCCAGCAGGCTGGGCTCAGCGGGGTTCTGGCCGATGTTGCTGCGGCGCACGGCCACGGTGACGATCTCCGCGCCGCTGGCCTCGGTGGCCAGGCGGGTCTCGGTCAAGTCCTTGTACTTTCCCGTGCCCACCAGCAGCCGGGAACGGTATTCAACCCCGGCGATAATCAGGGGGGCGTCGGACGAAGAGGAGCGCTCTGCCATGGAAAAATCCTACACTGTCAAACTGAAACAATGCAGTATACACCCCTCAGCCACCGCCGATGGCCAGCACCACTTCCACCTGGTCGCCTTCCGCCAGCCGGTGTTCGCGGTGCAGGCTGCGGGGAATAATCTCCCGGTTCACCTCCACTGCCAGACGCTTGTCCGCCAAGCCCATGTTCTCCAGCAATCCGGCGACGGTGAGACCGTCCACCGCGGTCTGGGGTTCTCCGTTTACGATGATGTTCATAGCACCCCTCGATATTCATTTGCAAAAGTGACTCGCCATTTTCTCTCCGGGGAAGGGCGGCCGTGCATTGACCCGGCGCGCGTTCCAGGTAAAAATGTGCCGCCACGCGGGTGTAGTTCAATGGTAGAACCTCAGCTTCCCAAGCTGATGACGTGGGTTCGATTCCCATCACCCGCTCCATCTTGACTCCTCGGCCGCTGGGCAGCGTTGGTGCCGCAAGGCGCGGTTTTTGTCTCCTGTCAAAACAAGGCCATCTGGCTTTCGGCCCCCGGCGGCCGGAAAGCTGCCGTATTCAGTTCCGGCATCTCCCCAAATCCCAGGCGCTTGCTGGCCAGCCGGAAACGCTGGGCAATCAAGCCGGCGTATTCCCCCGTTCCCGTCATGCGGGTGCCGAACCGCGCCTGGTAGTCTTGGCCACCGCGGCAGTCTTGCAGGCGGTGCATGACGCGCTCGGCCCGGGTGGGGACGTGGGCTGCCAGCCAGTCCCGGAAGAGGGCTTTCAACTCGTGCGGCAGGCGCAGCAACACATAAGCTGCGGCCCGGGCACCCGCCTCCCTTGCCTGGGCCAATATCCGTTCCAGCTCGGAATCAGTAAGCATGGGAATGACAGGGGCCACCAGCACCCCCACCGGCACGCCGGCAGCGTGCAGGCGCCGCACTGTCTTCAGCCGCCGGGCGGGGGCGGCGGCACGGGGTTCCAGTTTGCGGGCCAGGCCATGGTCCAAGGTGGTCAGGGACAGCATGACGGCAATGAGCCGGTTCCGCGCCAGCTCCTGCAACAAATCCAGGTCCCGCTCGATGCGCCAGGACTTGGTGACAATGGTGACCGGATGGCGGCAGTGAGCCAGCACTTCGAGAATGCGGCGGGTCAGGCGCAGGCGGTCCTCCACGGGCTGGTAGGCGTCGGTGTTGATTCCCAGCGCCACGGGCCGGGCCCGGTAGGCGCGTTTGCTCAGCTCCTGGCAGAGCAGGGCCGGGGCGTCGGGCTTGTAGAACAGACGGCTTTCGAAATCCAACCCCGGTGACAAGCCCAGGTAGGCGTGGGTGGGGCGGGCGAAGCAATACACGCAGCCGTGTTCGCAGCCGCGATAGGGATTGATGGAGCGGTCGAAGCCCACATCGGGCGAATCGTTGTAATTGATGATGCTGCGACTGCGGTCCACCGTCAGCGTGGTGCGCAAGGGCGGCGGCGGCTCGTCCAGACTGCCCCAGCCGTCATCCACCTGCCCGCGCGAGCAGTGCTCGAAACGGTGATCCGGATTGCCTGTGGCGCCGCGGCCGCGGGGCAGACGGTGCTGGGTGAGGCGTTCCGCCATGAGCGCTACGGGGCCTGTTCCCCCGACCAGTTATAACTTTGCACCACGCCGCGGCGGTTGAATTTCACCTGCAGCATTTTGAACCGGGCGTTGGCCATTTTTGGCAGTTTGCCCTTGCCCCAGTAGTAGGTCCAAAGATCGTAACGGCTGCCATCCCGGGCCACCTCCACCCCGGTGCCCGCCGGCGGACCCAGCCAGTCCTGCACTTGCTGCCGGGTGGTCACGCCGCGCTCCACTTTGGACGTGAACGCGGTAAGCGGAAAGTCGCGCCCCAATTGCACCACGGCGCAGGCGCCCAGCAACACGCCTGCCATCAGCACCGCGGCTGAGCGACAAAGGGGAAAAGAAAACATGTCCGGGCACTCCATAGTGAGTGACAAGGGGCCGCTATTTTAAGGCAGGATACGGGGCGGCCGCCAGCGGAACCCTGCCGGGCGCGGAGCTATTAACCCGGCAATTAGGATTGTCGGGTTAATAGCGCGGCACAGGGATGTGCCGCCATTGGCGCAAGTCAATGCGAGCCCGCGAAATACCAGCCATTTCACACAATGGCGCCCGTATTTCGCGGGCGGCAATCAAACAGGTCAGGACTACGGCTGGACGTGGCCACCGCCAGTGCCAAGGCGCGGCGCCGGCCGGACGAGGTGGCCAAGGTGCGGACCCAGAGGAGTGAACAGTTGACTGAAACGGCTGGGTCAGTTTTCGTGTTCCGTTGACACTCCCGCGCGCCCTTGGTGGGTCGCCGTATGGAATTGCACCGGTTTCAGCGCCCGCTCAACAATTGCCAGGGAGGTGGTCACAGTGATGTCGTGTATCTGCGCGGCGAGGACGAAGCCCGCGCCTTGAGCGGCATCGGTGGCGCCGAATACGCTGCCGGACGCATGTTGAGCGCCTATCGCACCTTTTCCCGCTGCCTGGCCCTGTGCGAACGTCATGCCCTGGGCCGGGTGGAAGCCGCCAACCGCTTCATGCCGGGCACCGTGCGCATCTACCTGGGAGTGCTTGACCGGGCAGCGCTGACGGGCCTTGGGCGATGTTGTCCGCCCCCCGGGTTCACCGCTTGCGGGAAGATTGCGGCATGGCGGCCAGGCGGCCGTTCACCAGCTTTTGCCCGCCGCGGTCATCTTGCCCCGGGTGAGAAATGCGGTCAGTTTTCCAAAAAGGCCAACACCCCATTCAAGCCGCAATGGTTCAACGCTGTCGCGGCCTGCGCCTGCAGGGCCGGTTTGGCATGATAGGCCACGCTGAGGCCCGCCTGTTCCAGCATCAACAAATCATTGGCACCGTCGCCGGCGGCGATGGCCTGGGCGGGGTGGATGTTCAACGCCTTGCACAGGCTGGCAAGGAAGTCGGCCTTGGCTTTGGCGCCCACGATGTTGCCGAGCACGCGGCCGGTGAGTCGGTTTTGCCGGATTTCCAGGGTGTTGGCCAGAGTGTAATCCAGGCCCAGGCGTTTTTTCAGCCGTTCGGTGAAAAAGGTAAAGCCACCGGAGACCAGGGCCAGCTTGATACCCCGTGCTTTTAAACCCTCGATCAGGGCTTCCGCGCCGGGGTTCAGCCGCAGTCGTTCTTCGTAGACCCGCTCCAGGGCGCTGGCGTCCAGTCCGGCGAGCAATTGCACCCGGCGGACGAGGGACTGTTCAAAGTCCAGTTCACCCCGCATGGCCGCTTCGGTGATGGCAGCCACCTGGGCTTTGACGCCGATATAGTCCGCGATTTCATCGATGCACTCGATGCCGATGAGGGTGGAGTCCATATCGGTGATGAACAGCCGTACCCGCCCGGGATCGAAGTCGGGTGGGAGCAGATTGACATCGGCCCTGAGCCCGTCGCGCAAGCGTTGGATGGTGTCACGCTGCACCGGCTGCCCGGTGTGGATGCGGACATGGCTGGCGCGGCTGTCCAGCACCCCGCGCAAACATTCGGCAGCGTGGGTGGCGGCATCGGGGGTGATGGTGGGACCTTGCAGGACAACGGTGGGCATGGGGCTCGCTTTCTTGATATCGGAAAGTGTCATTCGCTCCCCCTTTTGCAAAGGGGGGCAAAGGCCGCTAGTTTAACGGGCGGGGGCCTCGTCCGGTAGAAACATCCCCACCAGATCGTCGAGATACCGCTGCCCCAGCTCGGTGGGACGCAGCCGGTGAATGTCCCACTCGATCAAACCCTTGGCTTCGGCCTCTGTGAGCGCATCACCTACCACGGTAAGCGGCAGCCCGCAGTGTCCGGCAAACAGGGCCGGGGGAAAACCTTCGGTGAGCCTGAGGGCACCCAGCATGAATTCAAAAGCCGCCTCGCGCCGGCCCAGCACCCGCCGCTCGCTGATACGTCCCTCGCCCCCGGCCTGTTCCAGATAGGCTTTGGGATGGCGCAGTTTGGCACGGCGGGTGATGGTTTGCGTCGTCAAGTGGGTGATTTTGCCGTGGGCGCCGGCGCCGATGCCCACATAATCGCCAAAGTGCCAATAGTTGAGATTGTGACGGCAGCGCTGGCCGGGCCGGGCGTAGGCGGAGACTTCATAGTGTTCGTAGCCCGCCTCCTGCAGCCGCGCCTGACAGGTCTCCTGCATGGCCCAGCGCGTATCATCGTCCGGCAGTGCGGGAGGATGCAGAAAAAACGCTGTGTTCGGTTCCAGAGTGAGCTGGTAGTGAGAGAGGTGGCCGGGATCCAGCGCCAGAGCTTGCGCCAGATCAGCCTCGGCCTGGGCCACGGTCTGACCGGGCAGGCCGTACATCAAATCCAGATTCACCCGCTCAAAGCCCGCCGCCAGTGCTGTTTCTGCAGCGGCCAGCGCTGCGGCGCCACTGTGGATGCGGCCCAGGCGGCGCAGCATCTCGTCATCAAAACTTTGCACGCCCAGGGACAGCCGGTTTACCCCGGCGGCGCGGAAATCGCGGAACCTGTCCACCTCCACCGTGCCCGGATTGGCCTCCAAAGTCACCTCGGCGGTGG
This sequence comes from Gammaproteobacteria bacterium, assembly GCA_011375345.1. NCBI lineage: Bacteria > Pseudomonadati > Pseudomonadota > Gammaproteobacteria > Gammaproteobacteria bacterium. The sequence continues at coordinate 355 of DRLM01000007.1, read as the reverse complement.
CGGGGAAATTGAGCAAGGCACGCAGGCCGGAGAGCAATTCATCCAGGCTCTCCGCCGACAACAAACTGGGCGTGCCGCCACCGATGAACACCGTCTCCACTGAACGGCCCCAGATATCCGGCAGTTCCTGCTCCAGATCCCGCAGCAGCGCGGCCACATAGCCGCGCCCGGGAACGCCGTCCCGTGCTTCGTGGGAGTTGAAGTCGCAATAGGGGCATTTGCGCACGCACCAGGGGAAATGAACGTACAGGGCGAGGGGGGGGAGGGTGGTGAATTGAAACATGCTGGGTTCGTGGCTGCGTTCGTCGTGATCAGCAGGATGTTGAGGCTCGGGGGAGGCAGATCGACACAGCGT
>DRLM01000006.1 GCA_011375345.1 Gammaproteobacteria bacterium | reverse complement strand
TATGTGGCGGCATCATCTTCTGAATGACCGACTCTTTTCTCTCCGCCGAATAACGCTTCATGACTCACTCTCTATCATCGCCCGCCTCTTCGATTACAATGATCATGTGAGGCGACAACTATCCTGACAGAGGGGGTGGTCGCCATGACCATAACAGCAATAATCAATATCCGCCTGCAGCGTGATTTTGCCCAGGAATGGATTGACAGCCTCCGGGTCAAGCAGCACCGGCCCTTGGGTGAGGATGCGATCGCCCGCATGGTCCACAAAAACCGGAAATACTCACCCGGCAATTGAAATCGCCGGATTGATGGCGCGGCCCCGGGGGAGGTGCCGCCTTGGCGCCCGCCACTGGGAGTCTGTGAACTGCCGCCATGTCGTCAAATGGCGGGCGGATTTCACGGGCGAGTATCAAACAGTCAGAACGACCTGATTTGATTGCTGAGCAAATATAATTCGCGAGACTGGGAACAAGGCTGGTCAGGATGGCATACGACCTCCCTCTGTCAGGATAGTTTTTACGCCGCCCACCGTCGACAACCAATGGCAGCAAGCCAGATATCGACGATACTTGTACCGGTGATCATGCAGACCATCAACTCGTCGCTTCTCACATGGCTGCTTCCTGTGGTTGTCGCTTGGCGGCGACAGCCTCTTCTTCGCAGTCGTGGCCGCATGTTTCATGCCTGCCCCGACTAGTCTGTGGTATGAAAAATTTCACACACAGACCCATTGCAACTTGTTCGATCATCGGAGTATATTGAACACCAACGGAGTGTTGCTCTCCTCGCGGATACGCTGGCGGAAGGATCGATGAAGCGTTTTCCAGGTAGCAGACTGGGTCATACAAAGGTCACGTTCACCGGCGTGCGCGGACTCTCCTTATTGGTTGTTTCAGCCGGTTTTCCCATTTCTTGTCAAGGTGTGCTGGCCGGGTGCGGCCCGTCAGCGGCTGTGTTCAGAGATCTTGGTTGAATTAGCAGAACCAAGCTGCTTGTTACAGGGTTTTTTCTTCTCGGCGTACTGCATTCGCACGCGCTGGTCGGCCAGGCTAACTGAGGGAGGCGCTTATGGCTCAGACCATTCAATGGACGTCCACGGTGGTGGTAGGCGGTAACACGGCGATGTCCCTGTCCCGTGCTATCTCGGTGGAGGCGGTGGATATCATCAAGATCACCGTGCGCGGCAGTGGCACGACGGGCGGGCCCGACACCGACAAAGAGGTGGAAGTGCAACCGGGTGGTGCCGGGCAGGTGAAGTTTCTGGCAATCAGCGCCGACCGTTTCGGCGACGATCTCAATTTTCTCAGTTACAAAGTCAATTCTTCCGCCAATCCTTCATTCCAGCTGGATCAGCCCATCACCCTGGCCGGCACGGGCGCGGTGTCGGCCTTGGACAACGCGCCGGGCAGTTTGTTTTTCTCCAGCACGCTGGTGCAAGACGCCACGATTCATATCGTCGTGGGTCGCGATGCGACACCTTGAACAGGCTGTTGAAAAACACCGTTTTTCGGCAGCCTGTGCCGCGGTGCAGGGATGCACCGCCGTTTTCAATGACGGCAAGTCATTGAAAACGTGAGGAAGCCGGAAATCGCATTTTCTGCTTCCGGCGTTGAAAAAGGCCAGGACGGCCTTTTTCAACATCCTGTTAAAGCCAGCTCGCTGCCATAACATCTCAAGGAGGCTTGAACCATGCCTGTGACACCGACTTATCCCGGCGTGTACATCGAAGAGCTGCCCAGCGGCGTGCGCACCATTGTGGGCGTGGCCACGTCCATCGGCGCTTTTGTGGATTTCTTTGCCCGTGGTCCCATGGATTACCCGGTGCAGATTTTCAATTTTGGCGATTTCGAGCGCGAGTTCGGTGGCCTGCACCGCCTGAGCGAGGCCAGCTATGCCATCCAGCAGTTTTTTCTCAATGGTGGCAGTAACGCTTATGTGGTGCGCACCGCCGAGGCGGGCACCTATGCCACCGCCACCATCACCCTGCAGGACGGCAGCGGCACGGGCGTGCTCACGGCCACAGCGGGGCGGCGGCTGCAAGGCGCGGCGGTGGACAACCCCGGTGCCTGGGCCAACAACGTGCGCCTCGATGTGGATTACGACACCACCGATCCCAGCAGCTTGTTCAATCTGACCGTGGTCGAAGTGGCGTTCCAGGACGGCCGTCAGGTGGTGGTGCAGGACGAGACCTATCGTAATCTGTCCATGGACCCCAATCACAGCGACTATGCCGTGGAAGTGGTGAACGAAGGCTCCAGGCTGATCCAGCTCACCCGCCTCACCCCCACCTCCGACACCACCACCCGGCCGGCGCCCACCGGAACGTGGAGCACGGATGCGACCGGTGCAGAAGCCGCGCTGACCTCCGGGGAAACCTTCGATGTGCACTACGGCGGCAGCACGGCCACGGCGACCGTCACCTTTTCCACCGCGCCCGCCAATCTTCAGCAGGTCAGGGCCATACTGCAATCGGCCATCCGCGCCGCCGATCCCAATGAGCCCTTGCTGGCGGGGGCCACGGTATCGTTGATCGGCACACAGTTTTTGGTCCGTGCCGGGCGCACCGGGCAAAACTTCGATGCTGAAACTATTTTGACCTTCACCGACAACAGCGGCACGCCCGCCACCGACCTGGGCCTGATCGCCCCCATCGCCAACGTGCAGCAATACAGCCTGGGCAGCGCCACCAGCGTGGGCGCCCAGGGGGCGGGCACCACCGGCGCTGACGGCGATCCGCCTACAGCCACCGAACTGCGCGGCTCGTTGGCGGCGAAGACCGGTATCTATGCCCTGGAAGACGCGGACTTGTTCAATATTCTCTGCCTGCCCCGGGCGGCGGAGCTGGACGCCACCTCCATGAGCCAGGTCTACAGCGAAGCACAGAGTTATTGCGAAAGCCGCCGCGCCTTCATGATAGTGGACCTGCCCGCCAACATCGACACGCTGGACGAGGCCCGCGACTGGCTGGACCAAAATGCCACCCTGCGCCACCAAAACGCCGCAGCCTATTTTCCCCGGCCGCGCATTCCCGACCCTCTCAACAACTACCGCCTCAAAGCAGTGGGTGCCAGCGGCACCGTGGCCGGGCTCTACGCCCGCACCGACGCCAACCGCGGCGTGTGGAAAGCCCCGGCGGGCATCGAGGGCAATCTGCGCAATGTGCCGGATCTCACCTACAAGCTCACCGACGCCGAAAACGGCCAGCTCAATCCCCTGGGGCTGAACTGCCTGCGCAATTTCGACGTGTACGGCAATGTGTGCTGGGGCGCCCGCACCCTGGTGGGGGCAGACCAGCAGGCCTCCGACTGGAAATACATCCCCGTGCGCCGCATCGCGCTGTTCATCGAAGAGAGCCTTTACCGCGGCAGCCAGTGGGTGGTGTTCGAGCCCAATGACGAGCCCCTGTGGGCCCAGATCCGGCTCAATGTGGGGGCATTCATGAACGGCCTGTTCCGCCAGGGCGCCTTCCAGGGCAGCACGCCGCGCGAAGCCTATCTGGTCAAGTGTGACAAGGAGACCACCACCCAGGCGGACATCAACCGCGGCGTGGTGAATATCCTGGTGGGCTTTGCGCCGCTCAAGCCGGCGGAGTTCGTCATCATCAAGATCCAGCAGCTGGCCGGACAGATCGAAACCTAAAGGAGGGGGATCATGGCTCAATTCACCGTTAACGCTCAGCGTTTCGATCCGTACAAGAACTTCAAATTCCGCGTCAAATGGGACGGCCGCTACGTGGCCGGGGTGGCCAAGGTGGGGGCCCTCAAGCGCAGCACCGAGGTGGTGGAACACCGCGAAGGGGGCGACCCCAGCACCGTGCGCCGTTCCCCGGGGCAGAGCAAATATGAGGCCATCACCCTGGAGCGGGGCGTCACCCACGACACCGAGTTCGAAAAATGGGCCAACAAGGTGTGGAACTACGGTTCCGGCCTGGGCGCCGAGGTGTCGCTCAAGGATTTCCGCAAAGACGTCATCATCGAGCTTTACAACGAAGCCGGCCAGAAGGTCATCGCCTACAAGGTCTACCGTTGCTGGGTGAGCGAATTCCAGGCCCTGCCGGAGCTGGACGCCAGCGCCAACGCCGTGGCCATTCAAACCCTCAAGTTGGAAAACGAGGGTTGGGAGCGCGACTACGAGACGGCCGAGCCCAGCGAGCCCAGCTACACTGAACCGGAGGCCTAAGCCGCCATGGGGGAAGCGATTTTGCTGCCCCACGGTTATTGGGTGGACGGCCGCCACTGCCGTGAGGCGGGCTTGCGCCCCCTCACCGGCCGCGATGAGGAGTTTTTGGTGGAAAACACCGCCGAAGCGCTGCCGGTGACGCGGGCCACTGAACTGCTGACGCGCTGCGTGGAGCGCCTCGAGGGTCGGAACAGCGTCAGCCGCGCCGCCCTGGCGGAGCTGGTGGCGGGGGATCGCGAAGCCTTGCTGTGGCATGTCCGCCGCCTCACCGTGGGTGACCGCTTGCAAGCCACCCTGCGTTGTCCGGCCGACGGCTGCGGCAGTGCCATGGATTTGGACCTGCGTGTCAGCGAGTTTCTGCAAGCGCCGTATCCCCACCCGCAGCCCGAGTACGAGAGCGAGCACGAGCAGCAGGCCTTGCGCCGGCGCTTTCGCCTCCCCACGGGAGCGGATCTGGAGGCCGTGGCCGCGGAGTTGGATGACGAGGCCGCCGGCCGGCAACTGCTGCAGCGCTGCATGATCGGGGTTTATGACGGGGAGCAGGCCTTGTCCGAATGGCAGGAGGAGTGGTTGGCGGACATCCCCGGCTGCATGGCGGCGCTGGACCCGCAAGCGGAGCTGGAGTTTGCCCTAGCCTGCCCGGAATGCGGACACGAGTTCCTCGCCGTGCTGGATGCCGCCGCCTACATTTTTGAAGAGTTGGCCGCCCACAGCCGGGATCTCTATCGCCAGGTGCACACTCTGGCCCTGCATTATCACTGGAGCGAGACGGAGATTCTCGGCCTCAGCCCCGTCAAGCGCCGCCGCTATCTGGAGCTGCTGGCCGACAGCTTCAGCGAGGCCGAGGCCCTATGAGCCGCTATCTTAATACCCTGGTGCAGCGGGCCGCCGGGCGGGGGGCGTGGGCCGCCTTGGCGCCAGTGCAGGCACCGGTCATCGTCTGGCCGTGGCGGGCGACTGTTGCGGCGCCCCTGCCAGCTGCGCCGCCGGCGGGCCAGGCGCCATCACCCCCGGCCGTGGCCATGACTCCATCCCCCGGCGAATCCCTCGTCGCGGCCGAGCCGGTGCCTGCCCCGTCGCCATTGCCGCCGCAGGCGGGGCCTGGACGCCTCGTCAGCCCCCACGCCCCCGCGCCGTCCACGGCGGCGGAGGTCCCGCCGACGGCCGCGCCCGGGGAGACGCCCCCGGTCAGCGTGGAGGCCAGGCCCCGGAGCATGAGCCTCAGTGTCGGGTTTCCTGCTGCGCCGCAGCGACCCTCCGCTGCACCCGGCGCCGCAGCGCATTCTCCGGCGGCAGAGGAGTTTCTTCCGGTCTCCGACGCTGGTTCCGCCACCCGTCCGGAAACAGCCGGTGCCGCGCCGCGCCCGGTTCCGCCCCCCCGGCCCGCACCCTCGCTGACCGGTGTTCCCCCCCCGCCGCGGGAGCAGGCAGTGCGTGGCGGGACCGCACCGGCCGTCGGGAGCACACTGGACGATGGAATCGCGGCATCCACCGCCCCGGAGAAGAAAACAGACCCGCGCGGAACCAACGCGGCGCCTCGCCCCGTGGTGGCATCCCCCGTACCACCGGTTACCTTGCCGCCTGCGGCAAGGGTGGCGCTGCTCCCGCCCGCCGCCGCGCGTGGGGCAGGGCGTGCCGCGCCGGATGCGGCCGCAGCAATGACCCCGCCACCGGCTGCTCCGCCCCCGCAAGAGCCACCGATCCCACGCCGCCGGGGGCAGGCCGGCAAGCTGCTCGGCGTCCGGCCCGCTGTTCCGGCCCGCCCTGCGGTGGTGTCTTGGGCCGCTTTTTCAGGTGCGGCGGACCGGTGGCAGGGGGGCAAAGGGGAAGAACAGTCCACCGTGCAGGTGCACATCGGCCGGGTGGAAGTACGGGCCGCGCCGCCATCGCCGCAGAGTGCCCCACCCGCCCCGGCGCCGGCACCCGTACGTGGTTTTGATGATTATTTTTATTTAAGGTCTTACGTAAATAAAAGTTGACAACTGATTAATATTATTGAAGTTTATTGTTAGTAGAGGCTCGGGTGCAAATCTCATCCTGTGAAAAAGAGGGATTTATGGAAAAGTGTGAGAAATGAGCTGTACAAGTCCCCCCAAGCTCCCTTTTCCAAAGGGGGCTGGGGTGCGGGCTCGGTAGGCATGGGTAATGACGCGGAGATTTCGATAACGGTGGCAAACGGTTGGTTTATTAAATGAAATATCCTTCACCAGCGCATGCATCATTTTTGCCCCTCCCCTTTGCAAACGGGGGGTTGGGGGAGGGGGTCAAAATCATCTTTCCCATCACCTCAATCCCAAAGGCGCACCATTTCCAATGAGCAACGACCTCGCCATTGCCACCGTCACCGCCACCCTGATGGAATGGGTGCGGCCCGCTCTGGAGGACGATCTGGACGGCGCCGGGGTGGCAGCGGTGCGGCCGGATCAGATCGATTCCCTGGAGGGGGCGGGGGTGAATTTTTTCCTTTATCAGACCATACCCAATCCCGCCTACCGCAACGACGACCTGCCCACCCGCCGTGCCGACGGCAATGTGGTGCGGCGCCCCCAGGCGGCTTTGGATCTCCATTATCTGCTCACTTTCTATGGCAGCGATTTGTCCCTGGAACCCCAGCGCGCCATGGGCAGCGTGGTGCGCACCCTGCACGCCCGTCCGGTGTTCAGCCGCCAGGCCATCGAAACCACCATCGGCAGTGCCACGTACAGTTACCTGGCCGGGTCTGATCTGGCGGAGCAGATCGAACGGGTCAAGATCACCCCCATCACCCTCAATCTGGAAGAGCTGTCCAAGCTGTGGACCATGTTTGTCCAGACCGCTTATCGCCTGTCCATGGCCTACGTGGCCAAGCTGGTGCTGATCGAGGCCGACGCGGAGACGCCGCAGCCCACCTTGCCGGTCAGGCGGCGCAATATTTATGTGCGGCCTTTTCGTGACCCCTGTCTGGAAAAGGTGGCGGCCGCCACGCCGCCGCCGGATCAGATCACCAGTGCCTCCACGCTCGTCTTCAGCGGCCGCCATCTGCGGGGCGAAGTGACCCGGGTACGCCTCGGCGAGGCCGAATACACGCCTACGCGGCCCCATCTCAGCGACACGCGCATTACCATTGATTTGGCCACCGAAGCCCCCAGCCGAGGCAGCCTGCGGGCCGGGGTGCAGGGAGCGCAGGTCATTCACCGGCTGATGATGGGCACCCCCGGATTTGAGCATGAGGGCATCGAGTCCAACGTGGTGGCGGTGGCCCTCAGGCCCCGCATACGCGAAACGGGCGGCGTATATGACATCCAGGTCTCACCCCTCCAGACCGATTCCGAGGGCAACAGTTTCCGCACCGTCACCCTTCGGGTGCGGCCCGACGTGGGCCGTCGCCAGCGGGTGGTGCTGCTGCTGAACGAATACGGGGTGGACGCCGCCCCCGAGGCCTACCGCATTCCCGCCGAGCCCCGCGCTGCCGACGGCGATACCCTGACCTTCGTCATCAGCCCGGACATCAGCGGCGAGTTCCTGTTCCGGGTTCAGGTGGACGGCGCCCAAAGTCCCCTGGTGCTGGACGAAAACGAAGCCAGCCCCACCTACCACCGCTACGTGCAGCCGCGCCGGAGCATCCCATGAACGCCGCCGAGCGGGACCAGTGGCTGGCTGCCAACCACCGCTATCTGGTGGCGGAAATCGCCCGTTTGCGCACGCTCCTGGCCCGGCGTGCCGCCACCAAAAACGACGACGGCGCCCTGGCCCGCGCCGAGGCCGAGGTGGCCGCGGCCCGTGCCGCGCTGCCCGGTCCCGCGGCCCTGGATGTCCTGGTGGCCGCCTTTGGCCTCACACCCTTTGAAAAAGAGTTACTGTTGCTGCTGGCCGCCGTGGAACTGGACGGGGCCACAGCGGAACTCAGCGCGCTGCTGAATGGCACCGGCCAGGGCCGGGCGGTCACCTTTTCTCTCGCTCTGGTCTGCCTGTCCGAGGCCCATTGGAGCGCCCTCACTCCCGGCGCCGCCTTGCGTCACTGGCGGCTGGTGGAGGTGGGGCCGGGCGAGACCCTCACCCACAGTCCTCTGCGGCTGGACGAATGGGCGCTGCACTTCATCACCGGCGCGGGCCAGATCGACAGCCGCCTGCATGCCGTGGTGACCCCGTTGGCCAGTGATGTGGCACTGACTCCCAGCCAGGCGGAGCTGGCCGGGGCCCTGCTGCGGCTGTGGCAGGGGCATGACAGGGGTGCTTTGCCCGTGGTGCAGTTGTGCGGCAACGGCGAGAGCGCCGCGCACATCGCCGCGGTGGCCTGCGCCCGGGCGGGCTGGAGCGCGTTCCGCCTGAGCGCCGAAGACCTGCCTCCCACCAGCACCGAGCGGGACGCCTTCATCCGATTGTGGGAACGGGAAATGCTGCTGCACGGCTGCGCCCTGTTCGTGGCCGCGGAGGACTTGGACGGCCCCGACCAGACCCGGCGCCTGCGGGGCATGTTGAGCCGGCTGCGGGGGCCGGTGGTGGCGGTGGTGGCCAGTCCCGTGAGCCTGCCGGAGCGGGACAACGTCACCTTCGACGTTCCCGTTATTTCATCGGGGGAACAGCGGGCACTGTGGCGCCAGGCGCTGGGGCCGGCGGCAGAGAAACTGAACGGCGACGTGGACCGTTTGGTCAACCAGTTCCGGCTCGATCCTCAGGCCATTATGAACGTGGGTGCGGCCCTGAACGGTGCGGCCGGCCAAGACGGCGTCGAACTGGGACAGCGCCTGTGGCAGGCCTGCCGCCGTCAGGCCCGGCCGCGGCTGGAAGAACTGGCCCAGCCTATCCGCTCCAAAGTGGGTTGGGACGATCTGGTGCTGCCCGAGTTGCAACGCCAGACCCTGGCGGAAATATCCGCCCAGGTGCGCCAGCGGGTCAAAGTCTACGAAGACTGGGGTTTCGCCGCCAAAAACGCCCGTGGCATGGGCGTGGCCGCCTTGTTCCATGGCCCCAGCGGCACGGGCAAAACCCTGGCGGCCGAGGTGCTGGCCAATGAACTGGCGCTGGATCTTTACCGCATCGATCTCAGCACCGTAGTGAGCAAATACATTGGTGAGACGGAAAAGAACCTGCGCCGTGTTTTCGATGCCGCCGAATACGGTGGGGCGATATTGCTGTTCGACGAGGCCGACGCCCTGTTCGGCAAGCGCAGCGAAGTGAAAGACAGCCACGATCGCTACGCCAACATCGAAGTGAGCTACCTGCTGCAACGGATGGAAGCCTACCGCGGCCTGGCCATCCTCACCACCAACCAGAAACAGGCCCTGGACAGCGCCTTTTTGCGCCGCCTGCGCTTCGTGGTGCGGTTTCCCTTCCCCGACGCCGCCCAGCGGGCCGAAATCTGGCGCCGTGCTTTCCCCGCCCAAACGCCCACCGAGGCGTTGGACGTCTACAAGCTGGCGCGGCTCAACGTGGCCGGTGGCCACATCCGCAACATTGCCCTCAACGCCGCTTTTCTCGCGGCCGACCGCGGCCGGCCCGTCACCATGGCCGAGTTGCGCGCCGCCGCGCAAACGGAATACGCCAAGCTGGAAAAACCCGTCACCGCCGAAGTGAGGGACTGGGCATGAGCGTGCCGGGCATGGAAATCCTCATCGACGAGCTGGTGATTCACGGCGCCAGCGGCGTGGACCGCGACCGCTATCGCGCCCAGGTGGAACAGGAACTGGGGCGCTTGCTGAGTGATGAGGGTGGCCTGGCCGGCCTGGCCGAAAGCACGGCAGCGCCCCGTGCCGCGCCGGTGCACACCGTGGCCGCGCCGGCGGGTCAGATCCCCAGCCCCGCCCAGGTGGCCCGCGCCATTCACGGCTCACTGCGGGGAAGGGGCAGGGGATGAGCAAGGCCGCGCCACAACGCGCCGCCCCCGTCCCGGCCATGCCCGCCGCCACGGGCTTCGCCGGCCAGCGCCCCTTCGCCCCGCAAACCAAACTCACCGTGGGCGCGCCCAATGACCGCTTCGAACAGGAAGCCGACCGGGTGGCGGAGCAGGTGATGCGCATGCCCGCCTCCGATGACGGCCATGCCCTGAACACGCCGCCTGCGCCACCGCGCATCCAGCGCCTATGCAAGGAGTGCGAGGACGAATTACGGCGGGCGCCGCGCAGCCCTGAACCC
>DRLM01000005.1 GCA_011375345.1 Gammaproteobacteria bacterium | reverse complement strand
CCCTTGCCGGTCTGGGCCATGAAACTGAGAATCGCCGTCAGCTGCCGCCAGGGGCGTTTCTCGGTATCCACCCATAGTACCTTGGGTGTTTTGGTAGAAAGGTTGATAGCGACCGATGGGTCGATGCCACCCTCCTTGTAGGCGCCATGAGTAATGCCTTCGGAGTAGTGCAGCCCGTCGTCCCGGAGCAGACAGAAATGGGAGAGGGGAACCAGACGGCCCATGAGGCTCTCTTTCAGACGCCGGGCATGCGGGCAATCTTCCCCCGCTGGCATTTCTTCCCAGGGAGGTACGCCAAGCCCTTGTGGGTAGAAGCTGAGGGTGTCGAGCTGGATTTGGCTGAACAGGTTCAACCAGAGGGTATTCCGCAAACGCTCTGTGTGCAGGAAGCTGTGCAGGTAGCCCATGAAACCGATCAGTGCACCGGCATGCCCGGAAGTCGGCTTGCCATTTGGCTTGGTTTTGCCGGTGTAGCCTGGCGTGAGAACCACGCTGTTGTCGGCCTTTTTACCAGCGAGTCCAAAGCCGGTCAGGGTGACCAGCAGCACTGCCCGGTCGGCGTCGGAGAGGGTTTTTTCCACCTGTGATTCGGTGAGTACCGTAGTGTTGCCCGTGGCGATATCGGGCAGCACTGCGCCGTAGCTCAGCAAACGAGAGCCTTCCAGTGCTGGAAATTGCAGAAAGGGCTGTTCTCCATAGAGCCAGAAGCGGTCATGCCAGCGCTCCAGATAGTCCAGGCAGGCCTGGGCCATGCCGTCGGCGCCTATCTCATTCCAGGCCTCGTCGTCAGCCGGCGTGGCCGCGGCCTGGGCAATAGCTAGCAGCAGTTTGGTGACGGCGATCTTCTGCACTGGATTTCCACCCAGAGCGCGATAGTCCGGGTTATCGAACAACTGGCGCAGGCTGACGCGACCCACATCGACCACAGGAATCCAGGGTTCGTCGATGAGGTTAAAGCGGTTCTCTGTGGTCATGATGGCTCCTTCAATGGGAAATCGTTTCGGCTCGGTAGCCCAGCAGGTCGTCGTAGATCAGCCGCCAGTTGCTGCTGGCAGGGGCGCCGCTGAGGCTTGATAATTCCCCGTCCGGCTGAACCAGGGCCACGCGCAGTCGGGCAGTCTCTTGCCCGTGGCCCCCCAGGTAGACATAGTCCGCCAGCCAGTGGAGGGTGCGGCGCAGGACGGCGTCGGGTTCCTTACCCGGCGGCACCCTGACCAGGTGGCGTTGCAGAGTGGCCGCCCGTTGCCGCCAGGCGTGCGCTCCTCCTTGCCTGCCGTAGTGGGGTAACAGCAGTGTCTCGCCGTCGAGAAAGGTCACCCGGGTGGCCCGTTCTTCCTTTACCGTTTGCACATGGCGCAACAGCAATACCTCGATGTTGTCGTGTTCGCTGTAGCGGGTGGCGGCCTGGTCGTCGGATTGGGTCTGGCCGATGTAGGCCAGGCCGACCCGGGCCAGTTGCTGCAGCTGTTTTCTGCCCAGGCGTCGGCGGCTGCCGTTTTCCAGTTCGTGGAGCCACTGGGCCATGGGGCCTGTCTCCTGACGTTCCCGGTAGGTGGCTTCGATCAGTTCACGGATCTGGCCGGGCAGTGTTACTTCTTCGCGCCCCTGCCAGACTTCCAGGCTGCGGCAGAGCACATAGGGGGCGTAGACATAGGCGGTGGCACCGAATGCCTGACAGGGCTGCTCGATGGCTGCGTCGAGTTCCGGCCCCAGCAGCCATGCCTCGCGTTGCGTGCCGCGCGGGCGCGGAATTTGGGCATGGCGCCAGAGGCGACCCAGCCGTTGCAGGAGCATGTCGCTGGGGGCGATGCGGGTAACCAGGAAATCGGCGTCGATGTCCAGCGACTGTTCGAGTACCTGGGTACCCACCAGGATGCGGCCGCAGCGCAAACGTTCCTCTCCCCCTGATTTGCCGTAGAGGGCGACCCATCGATCCTCCTTCTGCTGGCGATCCGCACGGGTGAAGCGGGAGTGCAGCAGGCCGCACTCGACCCCTGTTTCGGCGGCTCTGGCGGCTAGTACGGCATAGCGTTGTTGTGCCTCGGCTACGCTGTTTTCTATCCAGAGCACTTGCTGCCCCTGTGTTGCACGCTGTAACGCTTCTTCGATGGCCGGCGGGTCTTGGGCGGAGACCCGGGTCATCACGGTTTGTTCGCTGGGGCCGGGTACGGGCTGTTCCACGGGAAGAGGTTGTTCCATGGCCTGTGCGGTGACGAGGGGGTATTCGAGGCTTTGGGATTGCCGACCCAGCAGTGTGCTGCGGCGTGTGGCCGTCAAGGTGGCGCTGAGAATAATGACGGTGCAGCGGAGCCGCCGTAGCGTGGATACCAGTTCGTCGAGCAGCAGGCCGGTGTAGGCATCGTAGCTGTGCACTTCGTCGAGGATCACGACCTTGCCCGCCAGGCCGAAGGCGCGGACGAAGCCGTGACGCACGTTCATCACCGCCATCAGTGCCTGGTCGATGGTGCCGACAGCGAAGGGGGCCAGAATGCCGCGTTTGCGGGCATCGAACCAGCTGCGACCAGGTTGACCTTCTTCCCCGATTTCCAGTGTCTTCAACGCGGCGTTGCCGTGCAGCAGGCGGGGTGTGCGGTGGGCGCTTTCCGGGGCGAGGACTTTATCGAGAAAGGCGCCGACCCGCTCGTGGATCTTTTCCGAGGTGAGCTGGGTGGGCAGGGCAAAATAGAGGCCGGTGGCCTCGTTTCGGCTGAGTGCCAGGTAGGCAGCGTAGAGGGCTGCCTCGGTCTTGCCCAAGCCCATGGGGGCTTCCAGGATGTAGACGCCGGGCTGGCAGGCGTGGGCATAGAATTGTTTCTGACTCTCTCGCGGCGTGAAACCGAAGATTTCTTCGAAGCCAAGCCCTTCGATAATCTGTGGCGGTACAAAGCCTGCGTCGTCCACCGCCGGGGCGATATGCTTCCGCCAGTCGGCGGCGGGATCCTCGAAGAAGGTGCCGGAGCCGATCCAGTCCGCCACCGTGGTGAGGCCGGCCAGCACTCGCGCCTGCTCGTCGTCGCCGATTTCGGGCCAGTTACAATTCAGTTGCTCTTTCAAGCCGGTGATCAGCGCTTCACGCGCCTTTTGCCATGGCTGGCCGCCAAGGACTGGGTCGGTGGCCAGTTTTCCTTCCACCTGGGGCGAGTAACCGTGATGCAGCCCGACGATTCGGGGGATGAAGCGTCCGGTGCCGATGGCATCCAGCGTGAGCTGGCTTACACCGGGGTGGCCGCCCCAGTCACTCTCCTTGAGATGCGTAAATAGTTGTAGTCCAGGGGTAATGTGGAAGTCTCGCTCGATGGCGCGATGGATCTTGAGCTGGAATGTGGGACACAGCTTGCCCACATCATGGGATGCCGCGACCAGCTCTGCGCCCGGTGAAAAGAGCTTTCGCCGCAAGTTTTCGGGTGTCCGGCGCAGCAGTTCCCGGGCGACGCAGCCGACGATTTGGCAGTGATCGAAGACGGTGTGGCCTGGCTCGACGCCTCGTGGTGTGGGTCGGCTCTTTGCCAGGCAGTCCGCCGGTTTCGGTGGCTGTGCTCCGGAATCAGCT
>DRLM01000004.1 GCA_011375345.1 Gammaproteobacteria bacterium | reverse complement strand
TTGCCGGCAGCTGAGTGTCGCTACGACACTACTTTTTTTTCGGGGCGATAACCATAACCATCTGCCGCCCCTCCATCTTGGGGAACTGTTCCCGGGTTAATAGCGCTTGTTGAAAAACTCCGTTTTTCAACAAACTGTGTACGGTGCAGGGAGGCACCGTCATGTTCAATGACGAGAAGTCATTGAACATGTGAGGCCGCCGGAAACGGTGCGCATTCTACATTTGGGCCAGGGCGCCGCAGAGCAGGGCCAAGCCCAAGGGAATGGCCCATTCCCACGGGGCGGGGGGAGACAGGATCTCAATGACCACCGGTTCACAGGGCGCCGTTTCCCCCTTGCTCAAGGCGCGCGCATACAGGACACGGCCCACGCTGGCGGCGCGGTGCCAGGGGCTGCCCGCCGCCGGCTCAGCTTGGATGCCGGGGCTGTCACGCAGCGCTGTCACCGCCGCCAGGGTCAGACCGATCCGCACCGCGAAGCGGTCCCGCGACAGGCCCAGCCAGCTCAAGGGTGTCGCCAGATCCCTGAGGGCGCCGACCAGCGCCGCCTGGGGCGTGAGGACCAGGCACACAGCCACTGCGGCGGCGATCAGCGCCAGCGCACCAATACGCAGCCCCCCCGCCGCCAGGCCCTCCCATGTCGGCAGCCACGCCGCCAAAGCCGGGACGTCCAACGCCGGCACGCCCGGTGTAAACCAGCCGAACACCACTACGATGGAAAGAAAAAACCAGCGCAGACGGCGCACCAGGCGGGCGGCCGCCCGCCGCGCCTCCATGCCGCTGCGCCACAACAACAGAGCCACCACGAAACTGGCGCCAGCAATCACGGCAGGCTGACCCCAGGCCAGGGCAACGATCATGACCAGCAGGGAAAGAACCCGGATGAGGGGGTGGGGAAACATGGGGGAATATTACCGCAGGATACGTGCTGCGGAGCCATTGGGGTTTTGGAAAACAAAAGAAAAATAGGGTGCGGTGCGCACCCCGCGTCAGGCGATTTGCTCGACCAGGGTTTTGGCTTCGGCTTTTTGCTCGTCGCTGCCTTCGTTCAACACCTCATCGAGGATGTCGCGGGCGCTGTCCTGATCACCCATGTCAATGTAGGCGCGGGCCAGATCCAGCTTGGTGCCCACCACGTCGGTGCCGGCCAGCAGGTCCGTGTCATCCAGGCCGAAGTCCAAATCACCAAAATCGGAGGAGCCGGATGATTCCAGATCCCAGGAGCTGGTCTCGCCACCGGCTTCGGCAGCACCGGTTTCCGCCGCTTCCGCCGGAGCCGCGGGGGCGCCGTTCTGCTCCAATCCCTCTTGCGCTGCCGCCTGGGCCGTGGCAGGGGGGGCGGCAACCGCCTCATCGGCGTCGGCAAAGTCCAGCTCGAAGTCCAAGGCCTCCTCTTCCTCAGCTTCTTGCCCTGCACTGGCCGGTGGTGCCGGCTCCATCTGAGGCCCGGTGTCCAGGGAATCGCCGGGGCCGGCAGGGGGGGCTTCGCCCTCGTCCACGGTTTCAAAGTCGAAGTTCGATGACGGCAGTTCTGCCTCGTCGCCGGCGAAACCGGCGGCGGCCGCGGCGCTGGTGGCCGCCGCCGCCACAGCGGGCGCGGGAGCCGCGGTGTCACCCTCGGCAAAAAGATGATGGTCAGGACAAAGGTCGCGGCCCATTTGCTGCACCCGCATCCACATGGCATCGAGCGGGTCGTGCCCCACAGCCTCGAAGAATTCCTCCGCCAGGGGCCGGAACGCATCGGCGTTGCGCGCCGCGTAGTACACTTCCAGCAGTTTCAGTTTGAGTTCGCTGCGGTCGGGGCATTTTTCCAGCGCAGCCTTGACCAGATCCTCAGCCTGCTGGAAGCGACGGTAAGCCAGGTAAACGTCGGCTTCCACCAGGGGATCGATTTCACCTTCGCTGGTCTGCATGACGTCCAGGTCTTCGGTGGCATCGTCCAGTTCGTCTTCCACCTGTTCTTCATCCAGACCGGACAGGGCGCCGAAAGCGGAGTCCCCCTCGTCCCGCTCTTCGCTGAAACTCAGCGTTTCGGCGGGCAGTTCGGATTCGGTTTTTTCTGCCACCGGCGCGGCCGGCGCGGGCGCCAGGGGCGCATCACCGGCCTCGGCGCGGCGGCGGCGGATCACCAGGGCGGCCAGGGCCAGCAACAACAGCACCCCGCCACCAGCGGTCATCAGCATATTCGGGTTGCCAAGAATACCGTCCAGCAGGGAGGGCTCGCTCAGTTCCCCGCCCAGATCCACCGTAGGCTTGGGTGCCGCGGCCGTGGACCCGGTCCCGGCGTCAGCAGCGGGGGCATCAACGGCCGGCTCCTGAGCAGCGGGCACCGCCGGCGCCTCAGCGCCGGCCAAGCCGCCTTCCCGGACCGCGGCACCCTCGACCGCGGAGGGCATATCAGCGACACTGCCTTCCTCCGCGCCGGCGCCGGTACTTTGATCCGTCTCCTCAGCCAGACGCTGCTGGGCGGCAGCCAAACCGGCATCATTCACATTCACCAGGCGCTCCAGTGCGCTGATCTGGCTTTCCAGGCTCGCCACGCGGGTGCGCAGGGCCTCGTTTTCCTGGCGCGCCACGTCGGCGGTTTCCATGGCCAGGGCCAGTTCGTTGCGGAGTTTGGCCAGCTCGGTGGCCACCCCCCCGGCGCCGGCACTGCCGTCACCGGGCGCAACCAGGCGCAAGCGGGGACCCTGGCCACCACCGGCCGGGGCCGCGGCCGCGGGCACCACGGCCGCTTGCGCCGCTTTCAGGCCTTCGGCACCGCCGACTTCCTTCCAGTAAGCATGCTGGCGTTTCACTTCGCGCACGGCTTCCGGGTGGGACAAGGCCGTGATCAGGGAACGCTCCGGCAGGCGCAGCACATAGCCCGCTTTCAGGCCGTTGACGTTGTTGCCCTGAAAGGCCTCGGGATTGGCTTTGACCAGGGCCAGCATCATTTGCTGGACACTGACGCCCTCGTCCGGCCGCAAACGCTCGGCCACGCTCCACAGGGTGTCGCTGAGCTGGGTGGGACCATAGCGCCGGCCCCGGTCGCGCAGCCGCGCCACACGGCGCTCTTCGACCACGGTGGCTGCCGCCGCTGCCGGGGCAGCCGCTTTGGCAGCGGGGGCCGGAGCTTTTGCTGGCGGGGGGCCTGCCGGCGCAGCGGCGGCGCTGTCGCCGGGCACCGGCGGCTCGATGGCCGGTGCCGGGGTGTCGCTGACGGTGGGGGGATCGAGCAGCACGGTGTATTCGCGCAACAACCGCCCCGCGTCCCAGCGCAGCTCCACAATGAAATCCAGAAAGGGTTCACGAATGGACTGGCCCGAACTCACCTTGACCACTGCCACGCCATCCGCCAGGGTTTGCACGTCAAAATGCAGATCGTTCAACAAGGCCAGGCGTTCCACCCCCGCCTGGGCGAAGGCTTCCGCCGGCGCCAGCTCAACAACGGCGCTGCGAAGTTCGCCGGGGCGGTCGCTGACCAGGCGGATTTCGGCGTCGAGAGGGGCGTTGAGCGTGGAGTTCAATTCGATGTCGCCCAGGCCCAGCGCCTGGGCACGCCCTCCGCAAGCCATCGCAACGGCAGCGGCAAGGGCCAGCTTACGCACCTGCACACGTCTCCCTTTTCGCTTTGTCACTCGTCTACCCCTTGACATCGTGGCTTGATTGGCTCCTGTTCAGCCATACTCCAACAGGCTTCAGCCGGCATCGAGAGAGGTATCGGATAAGCTGGCCATTGCTTTAATCAGGGCGCTTCGCCTCCTGCGCACGAAAAGTGGTGTCCTCAGGCATGTCCGCGCCCGTGCGGAAAAGGGCGCCGAAACAGCCGCTGTCGCTGCACTTAAACGTAGTCTTTTACCAAAATTTCAGCAATTTGAACACTATTCAGAGCGGCCCCCTTGCGCACATTGTCGCCCACCACCCACAGATTCAATCCGCGGGGATGGGAGATGTCTTCGCGGATACGCCCCACGTAGACGGGGTCCTGCCCCGCCGCTTCGGTGACCGCGGTGGGATATCCGCCGGCTGCGCGCTCGTCCATCACTACCACGCCGGGCGCCCGCTCAAGCAGCTGCCGCGCCGCCGCGGCGCTGAGCTTGCTGCGGGTTTCAATGTGGACGGCCTCGGAATGACCGTAAAACACCGGCACCCGCACCGCCGTGGGATTCACCTGGATGCTGTCGTCCGCCATGATTTTCCGGGTCTCCCACACCATTTTCATTTCTTCCTTGGTGTAACCGTTGTCCTGGAACACATCGATATGGGGCAGGGCGTTGAAGGCGATCTGCTTGGGATAAACGCTGCATTCCACCGGCTTGCCATTGAGCAGCTGGGCCGTCTGCCTGGCCAGTTCCTCGATGGCTTCCTTGCCGGTGCCGGAGACGGCCTGATAGGTGGCCACATTGATGCGCTCAATGCCGGCGGCATCGTGCAAGGGCTTTAAGGCCACCAGCATCTGAATGGTGGAACAATTGGGATTGGCGATGATGCCGGTCTGCCGGTACCCGGCAATGGCATGGGGATTGACTTCGGGTACCACCAGCGGCACGTCCTCGTCGTAGCGAAAATGTGAGGTGTTGTCCACCACCACCGCCCCCGCCGCCGCGGCCCGCGGCGCGTGCTCAGCGGAGACACGGCCACCGGCGGAAAACAGGGCGATCTGCACCTTGGAGAAATCGAACTCCGCCAGGTTTTGCACCGTCAGATGCCGGCCTTTGAACTCCACCCGGTTGCCAGCGGACCGCTCGCTGGCCAGGGGATAGAGCGTCCCCACGGGGAAATTGCGCTCGGCCAGAATACTCATCATGGTCTCGCCCACGGCGCCGGTGGCGCCGACCACGGCTACGTCGTATTGTTTGCTCATCTCGCCCCCCTCATAGATCGGCTTTGCGCCCTGCCATCGCCCGTCGCTCTGGCCGTTTATGCCCGCTGCAATGCCGCCACCACGGCATCACCCATGGCCGCCGTGCCCACCTTGCGTGTCCCGGCGGAATAAATGTCCGCGGTGCGGTAACCCGCACTGAGCACGCTGTCCACCGCCGCCTCCACCCGCTCCGCCAAGGGCGCGGCGCCCAGCGAATAGCGCAACATCATGGCAACGGACAGGATGGTGGCCAGGGGATTGGCAATGCCTTTCCCGGCAATGTCCGGTGCCGAGCCGTGGATGGGTTCATACATGCCTTTGCCGTTGTCATCCAGCGAGGCGGACGGCAGCATGCCGATGGAACCCGTCAACATGGCCGCCGCGTCGGACAGAATATCGCCGAACATATTGGTGGTCACCATCACATCGAACTGCCTGGGTGCGCGCACCAGTTGCATGGCGGCATTGTCCACGTACATATGTGACAGCTCGACATCGGGATAGTCATTGGCCAGGCCGGTCATCACTTCCCGCCACAGTTCGGTGCACTCCAGCACATTGGCTTTGTCGACCGAGCACAAGCGTTTGTCGCGTTTCATGGCGGTGTCAAAGGCCACCCGGCCGATGCGACGTATTTCATTTTCACTGTAGACCAAGGTGTTGAAGCCTTCGCGCTGACCGTCCTCCCGCAGCCGCACCCCGCGTGGCTGACCAAAGTAAATGCCCCCGGTGAGCTCCCGCACAATCATGATGTTCAAGCCCGCCACCAGCTCCGGTTTCAGCGTCGAGGCCCCGGCCAGTTGGGGAGATAAAATGGCGGGACGCAAATTGGCGAACAGGCCCAAGCCGCTGCGCAGCCCCAACAAACCTTTTTCCGGGCGGATGGCGATATCCAGGCTTTCCCACTTGGGCCCGCCCACGGCGCCCAGCAACACAGCATCCGCCGCCTGGGCCAGCGCCAGGGTGCTGGCGGGCAGGGGCTGACCGGCTTCATCAATGGCCGCGCCACCCACGTGGGCGTGCTCCAGCTCCACGTTCAAACCGTGGTGCTCTCGCAGGCAGTCCAGCACCTTCACCGCTTCAGCGACGATTTCGGGACCGATGCCGTCGCCCGGCAACACCAAAATCTTTTTGCTCATTCTGTGTCTCTCTTGCTTGGGATGACCGGGCTTGGCGTTTCAGCCTTCCTGAAACAACCACGGTGCCTCATGGCGGCGGCGGGCTTCATAGGCTTTGATGGCATCGGCCTTCTGCAGGGTCAAACCAATGTCGTCAAGACCGTTCAGCAGTTTGTATTTACGAAATCCATCGATGGCAAAGCGGAACACCTCGCCACCGGGGGTGGTAACCGTCTGGGCGGCAAGATCCACCGTCAGCCGATAGCCCGGAGTTGCCGTGATTTCCTGAAACAGTTGTTCCACCACCGCTGCCGGCAGCACCACCGGAAGCAGGCCGTTGTTGAAGCAATTGTTGTAGAAGATATCCGCGAAGCTGGGCGCGATGATGACGCGGAAACCGTAGTCCTGCAAGGCCCAGGGGGCATGTTCGCGGGAAGAGCCACAGCCGAAATTGTCCCGCGCCAACACTATCCGGGCGCCCTGGTAGCGGGGCTGGTTGAGCACAAAATCGGGATTGAGGCGGCGCCGGCTGTGGTCCATGCCCGGCTCACCCGGATCGAGATAGCGCCAGTCGTCGAAACAGGTCACGCCGAAACCGCTGCGCTGGATGGATTTCAAGTACTGCTTGGGGATGATCTGGTCGGTGTCCACATTGGCCCGGTCGAGGGGGGCCACCAGGCCGGTCAATTGAGTAAATTTTTCCATTGCGAAGTCCTCAGTTTTTAAACCGCCCTTCCCGGTCAGCCGCCTTCAAAACCGCGCACGTCCACAAAGTGCCCGGCGATGGCCGCGGCAGCGGCCATGGCGGGGCTGACCAGGTGGGTGCGCCCGCCCGCGCCCTGACGGCCCTCGAAGTTGCGGTTGGAGGTGGAGGCGCAACGCTCGCCGGGCTGGAGGCGGTCGGCGTTCATGGCCAGGCACATGGAGCAACCGGGCTCGCGCCACTCAAACCCGGCGGCGCGGAAGATGGCGTCCAGGCCTTCCTGCTCCGCTTGGTGTTTCACCAGACCGGAACCGGGCACCACCAAGGCTTGTTTGACACTGTCCGCCTTGCGCCGCCCCCTGGCCACAGCGGCGGCGGCGCGCAAGTCTTCGATGCGGGAGTTGGTGCACGAACCGATGAACACCACGTCCACTGCCACCCCGGTGAGGGGCGTCGCGGGCCGCAGGCCCATGTAATCCAGCGCCCGCGCCATGCTCTCGCGCCGCACGGGGTCGGGCTCGGCGGCGGGATCGGGCACGGTGGCGGTCACCGGCGCCACCATTTCCGGCGATGTACCCCAGGTCACCTGGGGAGCGATGGCGGCGGCATCCAACCGCACTTCGCGGTCGAACACGGCACCGGGGTCGCTGTGCAACTCGCGCCAGGCGGCGACGGCGCGTTCCCACACCTCACCCTTGGGGGCATAGGGCCGGCCGCGCACGTAGTCGACGGTTTTGTCATCCACCGCCACCATCCCGGCCCGGGCACCGGCTTCAATGGCCATGTTGCACACGGTCATGCGCCCCTCCACCGACAAATCGCGGATGGCCTGGCCGGAAAATTCGATGGCGTACCCCGTACCACCGGCAGTGCCGATCTTACCGATGATGGCCAGTACAATGTCCTTGGCGCTCACCCCCGGCCCCACCCGGCCGTCCACCACCACCCGCATGTTGCGGGATTTTTTCTGCACCAGACACTGGGTGGCGAGCACGTGCTCCACTTCCGAGGTGCCAATGCCGAAGGCCAAAGCGCCGAGGGCACCGTGGGTGGAGGTGTGGGAATCACCGCACACCACCGTCATGCCGGGCAGGGTGGCACCCGTTTCCGGGCCGATGACGTGGACAATGCCCTGGCGTGGATCGTCCATTTTGAATTCGGTGATGTGGAACTCGGCGCAATTGCGATCCAGCGTCTCCACCTGCAAGCGCGACACCGGATCGGCGATGCCCCGGGTCCGCTGGGTGGTGGGCACATTGTGGTCCGGCGTGGCCAGATTGGCCGCCGGCCGCCACGGTTTGCGGCCCGCCAGGCGCAGGCCCTCAAAGGCCTGGGGGGAGGTCACTTCGTGCACCAGGTGGCGGTCGATGTACAACACCGCGCTGCCGTCATCATTCTGCCGCACCACGTGCGCATCCCAAAGTTTGTCGTATAAGGTCTTGCCCGCCATGGGTCTGCTCCGGCCTGTTGTGCTGGGAATCGCCATACTAATCCAGCAATAACCATTACACAAATTCATATTTTTCATGATATATATTCTGATTTGGAATTTTTAAAACACAAAAAACAGGGAGTCTGGACTATTGGAGCTGCGCTGTTGGCAACGTTTGGTGGTTCTGCCTTCCGCTGTGAAAGAGGGGGACCGAGGGGGATTTGCATACGTTTGGGAAATCTCCCCTAACCCCTCTTTTTCAAAGAGGGGAACAAAAGCGAAACCAACTCTGTCCCCCCGCGTGGCCGCGGTCGGGAGCATTTTCTTTGCGTGCTTCGCGCTCTCGGCGCTCAAACCGATCCCGACTCCACGATGAACATCAGTGACCTGCAAGCTTTCGTGGCCGTGGCCCGAAGCGCTTCTTTTTCCCAGGCGGCGGAGCGGTTGCACCTCACCCAGCCGGCGGTGAGCAAGCGGGTGGCGGCTTTGGAAAACGAGCTCAAGACACGGCTGTTCGACCGCCTGGGGCGGCGGGTGGCCCTGACCGAGGCCGGCCGTGCTTTGCTGAGCCATGCCCTGCGCATCTTGGGCGAGGTGGAAGACAGCCGCCGGGCGCTGGCCAGGCTGGCGGGCACGGTGAGTGGCCCGCTCCATCTGGCCACCAGCCACCACATCGGCCTGCACCGCCTGCCGCCGGTCTTGCGACGCTTCACCCGGGAGCACCCCGAGGTGACGCTCAATTTGCGCTTTTACGATTCGGAAACCGCCTGCCGGGCGGTGATGCAGGGAGAGCTGGAGCTGGCCGTAATCACGCTGCCACCGGACGCGCCGGAGGATTTGCTGACGGAAACAATTTGGCACGACGCCCTCAGCCTGGTCACGGCTCCCGACCATGCCTTGTGCGCCGTCACCCCGCTGGAACCGGCGCTGCTGGCGCCTTACCCCGCCATTTTGCCCGCTCATGGCACCTACACCCGCGCCCTGATCGAACGCTGCCTCGCCCGAAGCGGGCTCGCCCCCCAGGTGATGCTGGACACCAATTATCTGGAGACCATCAAAATGCTGGTGTCGGTGGGACTGGCCTGGAGCATTCTGCCCCGCACCTTGCTGGACGACAGTCTGCGCGCCCACTCCATCGCAGGATGGCGCATCAGCCGGGACTTGGGCATCGTGCGTCACCCGCGGCGTACCGTGTCCAACGCAGCGGCGGCCTTTATTGAAGCCTGCCGGGCGGACGTGAAACAATAGCGCCCTTCTCTGGCCACGCAATGTGATCGACACCATGGGCGCTCAACTCATCGACGGGAAAGGCATCGCCGCCGGCTTGCGGCAGACGATTAAAATCACCGTCGATGAGCGCCTGCGCCGGGGGCTGCGGCCACCGGGGCTGGCGGTGGTGCTGGTGGGCTCGGATCCGGCCTCCCAGGTTTATGTGCGCAACAAGCGCAAGGCCTGCGCCGAAGCCGGTTTTGTCTCCCGCTCTTTTGACCTGCCCGCCGACACCTCCCAGGGCGAGCTGCTCGACCTCATCGACCGCCTCAACGAAGACCAGGCCATCGACGGCATTTTGGTGCAGCTGCCGCTGCCGGCGGATATCGACACCGAAACCGTGGTGGAACGCATCCGCCCCGACAAAGACGTGGACGGTTTTCACCCCTACAACATCGGCCGGTTGGCGGTGCGCATGCCGCTGCTGCGCTCCTGCACCCCCTACGGGGTGATGACCTTGCTGCACAGCACAGGCGAACCCCTCAAAGGACGCGAGGCAGTGGTGGTGGGCGCCTCCAATCACGTGGGGCGGCCCATGAGCCTGGAATTGCTGCTGGCCGGCTGCACCACCACCGTGTGCCACCGTTTCACCGCCGATCTGGCCGCCCAGGTGGGGCGGGCCGAGGTGCTGGTGGTGGCGGCGGGCAGGCCCGGCCTGGTCAAGGGCGAATGGATCAGGCCCGGCGCCGTGGTGATCGACGTGGGCATCAACCGCACGGCCGAGGGCCGGCTGGTGGGCGATATCGAGTTCGAGGCGGCAGCGGCGCGGGCCGGCTGGATCACCCCCGTGCCCGGCGGCGTGGGACCCATGACCGTGGCCACCTTGCTGCAAAATACGCTGTTCGCCTGCGAGCACCTGCACGCCTGACCACACCGCCGCCCCGGCGGCAGCGCTGTCTCAGTTCCACCAGCGCGAGCCGTCCAGCCACCGGGTGATGGCGGCGGCGTCCTGGGGCCGGCTGATAAAATAGCCCTGGGCGCGGTCGCAGCCCATGTCCCCCAGCAAGGCCAGCACAGCCTCGTTTTCTATCCCTTCGGCCACCACCCGCATTCCCAGGGAATGGGCCAGTTCTATGGTGGAGTTGACGATCACCTGGTTCTTGGGTTCGGTGTCGATGTCGGACACGAACATGCGGTCGATTTTCACTTCATCCACCGGCAGGCGCTTCATGTAGGCCAGGGAGGAAAAGCCGGTGCCGTAATCGTCGATGGACAGCTCCAGGCCCATCTCATCCAGGGTGTTCAATATGCCCAGGGCCCGTTCCGGATTGGTCAGGGTGCTGCTTTCGGTGATCTCCAGCGTCAGCGCCGCCGGCGGCAGAGACCAGCGGGCCAGGCAGGCTTGCAGGTGCTGCGGAAACAGGGGGTCGAGAAAATTCCGCGTGGAGAGATTCACCGACACTTCCAGCTCCAGCCCCTGGTCCCGCCAGGCGCGGCATTGTTGCACCGCGGTCTCCAGCACCCACAGGGTCAGTTCCTGGATCAGGCCCTTTTGCTCGGCCAGGGCAATGAACACATCGGGCATCACCATGCCGCGCTCAGGGTGGGGCCAGCGCGCCAGGGCCTCCATGCCCCGCACGGTACCACGGCCAAGGTCGATAATGGGTTGATAAAACAAGGCCAGACCGCCGTCTAATATCGCGCTGTGCAGCTCTTCGGTGAGCTGTAGTTTTTCCGAGCGCCGGTGTTCTTCGTCATGGGAGTAGCACCGGTACCGCTCACCGGCAGCCTTGGACCAGTACATGGCCATGTCGGCGTGTTTGAGCATGGCCTCCTCGCTGTCGCCATGCTCAGGATAAACCGCCACCCCCAGACTGCCGCCGGTATGCAGGGACAGGCCGTTGATGAGCACAGGCTCGTCCAGCGCATGGGAAATTTTCTTGCACACCGTTTCCGCCGAACCGGGATCCAGGTTATAGAGCAATATGGCAAATTCGTCACCGCCGAAGCGGGCGACGGTGTCAGCGCTGCGCAGTGTGTCTTTCAAGCGCTCAGCAATTTTCTGCAACACCTGATCACCCACCAGATGCCCGTGTTTGTCGTTGATTTCCTTGAAGCGGTTGACGTCCATGATGGCCACGCCGAAATGCTCATTGTCCCGCTCCGCCGTCTTCAGGCGGTGCGCCAGGCGGTCGGAAAACAACACCCGGTTGGCCAGGCCGGTGAGGGGGTCGTGCAGGGCGTGGTGCTCCAGCTCATGGTTTTTGAGCTTCAACTCTTCCAGCAAGGTCTTGAGCTGCTCCGTGCGCTGACTCACCTCCCGTTCCAGATTCGCCACGTACTCCCGCGCCTGATTGCCCAGGCTCCACTTCTTGACCAGGCTGTGGGCCATTTGCTTGACGACGATGGCCTCAAAGGGTTTGCGCAAAAACAGCAGGCTGTCGGAACTGCCCAGGCGCTCGATGATCTCTTCCCAGCTGTAGTCGGAATAGGCGCTGCAGATCACCATTTCGGTGAAGGGGAACTCCGCCCAGATATGGCTGATGGTCTCGATGCCATCCCAGCCCGGCGGCATGCGCACGTCCATGAACAGCAGCGCATAAGGTCGCCCTTCCGCCGCGGCGGCGCGGACTTTTGCCAGCGCTTCCTTGCCCTGAAAGGCGCTGTCCACCTCGTAATCGAGCAGGGCTTCCCCGGCAAACCGGCCGGGCGTGTGTTCATCGCCAAACAGGTCTTTCTCCAGATCTTCCAGGCCGGAGATGTCCTCATTGTCCGGCCTGCCCAACACCTTGCGGAAATCCTGATGGATGGATTCGTTGTCATCCACAATGAGTATTCTCGCGCTGCTCATCCTGCTTTCCTCTTCAAGTCCGGGCCCTGTGCACTGCTGCGCGAACCGGCCAGGCGCAGCTCGAAACGAGCACCGCGCCGGGGTCCGTCGCTGAACACCTGCAGTGTTCCGCCCATCTCCTTGACGGCGTTGGCGCAATAGTGCAAACCAAAACCGTGACCGTCTTCCCTGGTGGTGAAACCATGCTGGAATATCTCTTTCATGGTGTTTTTTTCGATGCCACAACCGTTGTCGGTAAAGGAGAGACAAACGCAACCATCCACTTCCGCCCAGGCCTCGATGACCAGCAGTTTCGGTTTGTTGTACTGGTCGTTGTCGCGCATGGCCTCCTTGGCGTTTTTGATGATGTTGGTCAGTACCTGCAACAGTTTGGTTTTTTGCGCCCGGCAGGGCGGCAGCTCCGGAATGCGCCGTTCAACTTTGACGCCCCATTTCTCCAGCGACATCCTCTCCACCCGCAGGGCATCGTCGAGCAAAGGCTCCAATTCCAGTTCTTCTGCAAAGGATTCCGCCCGGGCGTATTCCTGCTGGGTGCTGATCACAGCCTTGATCATGCTGACGCGCTCCGTCACCACCTCCATCTCGGCACTGAGCTTGTCGAACTCCTCACTGACGACGTGGCCCAGCTTGATGTAATACTCGGGCAGCTTGCTGCCCTTGCTGTCGCGCGTGAGGAAATCAATCAGATCATCCTTGTGCGCCGTCAGCAGTTCGTTGGCCTTCTTCAGGCCGGCCAGCTTGCTGTTTTTGACCAGGGCCCGCATTTCGTCCACCGACAGGCACAGGCTGTTGGCGATGTTGCCGATGTTGTGCAACACCTCGGTGGCAATTTCCGCCATGCCGGCGCGATGGGCGGCGGCAAGGAATTGCTGCTGCGCTTCGGCCAGGTGCTGCTCGGCTTCCTTTCTGCGGGTGATATCGCGCACAAGACAGATTGTCAGATGCTCACCCGCGACAGCTGTAGGCGTCACGGTGAGATCCATGGGAAACTCCGTGCCGTCCGCACGCCGGCCGGCGCGCTCCACCCGCTGCACCGGTACTTCTCTTGTGCTTGCGCTGCCGCTGTCACACGGCACCGGCGGCTGCAACCTGGGCAGCCTGCCCATATAACGCTCCGCAGGGGTGTTCTCCAGCGCCCCGGCGGCGGCAAAAATTTTTTCGGCGGCCGGGTTGGCGGACTCGATGCGGCCGTCGCCGTTCACTGTCACCACCCCTTCGCCCATATTGTCCAAAATGGCCCGCAGACGCGCTTCGCTGCGGCTGAGTTGGGCGGTGCGCTCGGCCACCTGGCGTTCCATGTCCCGGTACATGACGGCGATCTGGGCCGACATGACGTTGAACGCCCGCGCCGTCGCCGCAATTTCGTCCCTGCCGCTGACCTCGATCTGCACGCCGTATTCCCCCTCGGCAATGCGGGTGGAGGCGCGGGTCAGGCGGCGCAGGCTGCGGGTGAGATACGTGCCAAAAGCCAGGGAAAACAAGGCTGAGAGCAAAAGCTCGGTAACCGCAACACCCACCCCCTGGCGGCGCGCCTCAGCCAGCAGGGCCTGCAGGCCAGCGGTGGCCAGCCCCAGCTCAATGCGACCGTAGACTTCCCTCCCCTCGGCCACCTCCGCATAGGTGTCAAACACGCCGTCGCTGACCTGATCGACCCGCAGGTCCGCCACAAAGGGGCGGGCGAGCACGGCGCCGGCCCCCTTGGCCGCCAGCACGGTGCCATCCCTGCCGGTGACCCGCACGTACACCACCCCCTCGTTCTTCAGGGCTTCGTCCACGAAGGTGTCGAGAGTGGCCAGATCCATGGCCAAAACGGGGCCCTTGGCCATACTGGCAAACAGTCCGGCAGTGGACGAAGCACGCTGCGCCAGGGCGTTTTCGTTGGATTGCTGCAACAAGGTCAGCCCGCCGATGATCAACACCACCAGCAACAGCGCCTCGATACAGGCAACGCCCAAAATGGTTTTCAGGCGAAAGGACATGGCGGTCACCGCGCCCCGGCGTCCAGGGACGAAAAGTCCAGCGCCCGCACGTCATCCCAATCCTGATCCCGGGCCACACCCAGGCGCTTCATGTGCAGCGTTTGCAGCAACACCCGGCCTTGGGGATCCCCGGCCATCTCCATCAGGGCCTGCTGCACCCGGCCGGCATCAGCAGGGCTGACCCGCTCGTGGACGGCGAAGGCGTGGGGCGTGTAGCTTTGCGTCACATAGAGCACACGCAGCGCCGCCCGAATGTCCGGCGCCACGCTCTCCAGGGTGCGGCGCACCCCGCCGCCGGCCGGATACAAGCCCCGCGCCACGGCGTAGTACACCGAATCGTGGGACCGCACATACCTGGGCGTGACCCGAACGCCCCGGGCCTTGAGTTCAGCGCGGGGCACCAGACTGGCGGCAAAGGCGGTGGAAGAGGGAAAGGCCAGGGTGAGGCCGTCCAGCTCCGCCACTGTGCGCACGGGACTGTCCTTGCGCACAACGACAACGCCTTGCAGACGGTTGCCCACATCGCGGGCAATGGCGTGATAGGCGGTGGCACGGTGGGGATCGGCGAACACCGCCGGGTTCATGTAGGCGAAATCGTAACGGCCCTGTTCAAGCCGGTGTTCAAACTCTGTGATATGGGGTGCGGTTGCGAACTGAATGTTCAAACCGCTCTTTGCGGACAGATACTCCATCACCGGCCCCCACAAACGGGCCAGCTTGGCCGCCGCCTGCTGGGGCACCACACCAAAACGGTACAGATTGTCCGCAATAACTGCCGGGCTGGACACAACACCCGTCAGCACGAAAACGGCCGCCGGCAGCCACACAGCAAAACGGAACATGGGCCTCCCCTTGACAGGCCGTTGAAAAGCTCATCCGGACCTTGTCCAACGCGCCGAACCCGGCGCTGTTCCAGGTTCAGCCGCGACAACGCAATCACTGGCGCGATTGTTGTGCAAGCGGGGCATATCTGCCCCGCACCAGGAGGCCGTTTTGCAACCGCCTGACAACATCATTTCCGGCCTCAATGTCCCTCTATCGGCCGGGACCACGAAGAATCAAGCTGGGGGGGCAAACAAAATGGCGCCGGCTCAAAAGGGCCAGATCCAAGGAGCAATGAGAAGGGTAAGCAGACCTGTGGCCACGGTAATGGGGATGCCCATTTTGAAGTAATCGCTGAAGCGGTAGCCCCCCGGGCCGTAGACCATGAGGTTGGTCTGGTAACCGATGGGGGTGGCGAAGCTGGCCGAGGCGGCCACCATCAGGGTGATGACAAAAGGCAGCGGACTCACTCCCAGGCTGTCCGCCGCCTGCAGGACAATGGGGAACATCAACACCGCGGCGGCGTTGTTGGTAACCAGGGCGGTGAACACGGCGGCGATGACAAAGGTGAGGGCCAGGGTGAGCCAGGGCTCCCCGGCGGCCAGGGCGATGACCTGCCGGGCGATGGCAGCGGCGGCGCCGGTGGCCTCCATGGCGGCCCCCAGACCGAAAGAGGCGGCGATGACGATGAGCACCTGCCAGTCCACGGCGCGCCGGGCGGTGGCCAGGCCAATGCACTTGCTGGCCACCATCAGACCGGCCGCCACCATGGCCGCCTCCAGCATGCTCAGCCAGCCGGCCGCAGCGGCGGTGACCATGGCGCACAAGATCGCCAAAGCCGTCCTGGCCTTGTCGTGGCGGGGCGGGGTGGAATCTTCCACCTGGCTCACCAGGAAAAAATCGCGGGAGTTGCGCTGGCGGGCGACGAAGCCGGGGTTGGCTTCCAGCAACAGGGTATCGCCGGGCCGCAGTTCAATATCGCCGATTTTCTGCTGGACCCGCTCACCATTGCGGGCCACCGCGATCACCGCCGCGTTGTATACAGTGCGAAAGCGCCCCTCGCGGATGGTCTTGCCCACCAAGGGACAACTGTCGGAGACCACGGCCTCCACCAGACAGCGCTCGCTGCGGGGAGAGTTAAGCTTGAACACCTGATCGGTGGCAGGCGCCAGGCCGCGGAATTTGTGCAGGTCCACCACCGATTCCACCACGCCGGCAAAAATCAGGCGGTCGTGCTCGGCCAGCCTTTCCTGGGGCGACACGGCCGGCAGGCTGTGGCCCTGGCGTTCGATCTCAATCAGGTACATGCCCGGCAAATGCCGCAGTCCCGCCTGTTCGATGCTTTTGCCCCTTAAGGGGCTGCCGGGCTCCACGATCATCTCCACGATGTAGTTGCGGGCATTGTCCAGCTTGCTGATGGCGGACTGGCGCTCGGGCAGAAACCAACGGCCCAGCCACAGCACCATGGCGATGACAAGAAACACGCCGGGCACCCCCACCCAGGCGATCTCGAACAGCCCCAGGCTGGGTCCGTGATGAGCGGTCCACAGACCGTTGATCACCAGGTTGGTGCTGGTGCCGATGAGGGTGCAGGCACCGCCGACGATAGCGGCATAGCTGAGCGGCATCATGAGCTTGGACGGGGAGATCTGGTATTTCTTGGCCCAGTCGCGCACCGCGGGAATCATCATGGCGACCACCGGGGTGTTGTTGAGAAAGGCGCTCATGGCCGCCACCGGCACCATCAGCCGCAGTTGGGCGTGGCCCAGCGACCGGGGCCGGCCGAACAGGGAGCCCACCACCCACTGCACGGCGCCCGTTTCCTGCAGGCCCGCGGCCACGATATAGAGCAGGCCCACGGTGACCATGCCCTCGTTGGCCAGCCCTCCCAGGGCCTGCGCCGGCGTGATGACCTTGGCCAGCAACAGCACCATGACGCCCCCCACCAGGATCACGTCGGGCGCCAGGCGGCCAGTGGCCAGGGCCCACAGGCAGGCACCGATGACGGCAAGGGTGAGCCAGGCTTCCCAGCCCAAAGTGGCGGCAACGTCAATATTCATTATTCATTGTTTTTTGGCCGGTGGCGGCGTGCTCACATTGTGCAGATCAGGCAGGAGGCGGGCTCACCCCCGCCGTCCTCTCACACCACCGGGCGCGCGGTTCCGCCCCGCCGCCTCCCTGCGGGGCCCGCCGGCGGCTGTTCGAAATCACTCCCGGCGATTTTGTCATCGGACCGGTGCTTTGCCTTTGGGAGCCGACGGTTCCCACCTCACGGCGGGCCCCCTGGCCATTCGGCTGACTGTTCCCCTTGCCGGGCCGGGAGGGAAATTCCCCCTCCACGCCAACCCCACGCCGCCACAGCCCGGGGAACAGCCCCAGTCACGGCGCTGCACGCCAGGCTTGGTGCACCGCCACCCCCCCTTCCTGCGGGAGAGGATTGAGGTGAGGGGATAAACTTATGCAAGGCTCAATACCATCACAAGCGATGCCTTGTTCATTTGTCTGCCATCCTACATGCTCAAACCGTTTTCTCTTCAAAAACACCCGCTGTTGCGGCAAGGCGCGGCCCGCGAACTTTGATGAATTGCATATCATGCACAGTTGCCCAAAACGCTGAGCCAGCACAACAAGTACCACCTTTTGTTGATATTAACATCCACTCACAATGTGGCACCACAAAAGGACTGGAGGTGATTGTTGTGAAAATTCCCACTGATATCAAGCCAATATCATTTCTGAAGTCCAAAGCTGCTGCTATGTTGAAGCAGGCAAATGAAACTCACCGGCCCATCATCATTACACAAAACGGTGAACCGAGAGCCGTACTCCAAGATCCCGAAAGTTACGAAAGCATGCGTAGCGCCATAGAGTCAATGAAATTATTATTAACCCGGCAATCCTAATTGCCGGGTTAATAATATCCTTAGGCGAGGAGGACATCCTGAAAGGAAAATCAAAAACGCAAGACCAAGTGTTTTCTGATTTGGATAAACTGCTTGATTCCTGAATAATGGCAAACAATTATAAGGTACTTTGGGAAAAGGCTGCCGCAGAGGATCTGAAGTCCATTATTGAACATATATGTGTTGACAGTCCGCCGGCTGCCGGAGACAGCCTTAAAAAATAAAAGCCAAAGTGTTCAATCTTTGCTCTTTTCCCCTAAGGGTCCGAACTGTCCCCGAGCTTAAAGATCACGGTATTTTTCAATATCGAGAATTGATCATTCCTCCATGGCGGATGATTTACCGTATTTCTGAAGAGGAGGTTTATGTGCTATTGGCTATTGATTCCCGGCGGAATGTCGGGGATGTTTTACCCGAGAGGCTGATAAGAGAAAACTAATGCCGGCGGACCCGCAATGCTGCGCGCCTTTTTGTGCGGGTCCGCCGGATGCGTGGCGTTTACAACACCTCCGCCCGGTCCCCCTTCTCTTCCAACCACGCCCTGCGGTCCTGCGCCCGCTTGCGCGCCAGCAACATGTCGAGCAAAGCATCGGTATCGTCCCCCGCTTCCACGGTGAGCTGCACCAGGCGGCGGGTGTCGGGGTCCATGGTGGTCTCGCGCAGTTGCAGGGGATTCATTTCGCCCAGGCCTTTGAAGCGTTGCACGCCCACCCTGCCTTTCTTGTTGTCGGCGGCGATGCGGTCGAGGATGCCTTGTTTTTCGGCATCATCCAGGGCGTAGTAGACCTCTTTGCCCACATCGATGCGGTACAGCGGCGGCATGGCGACGAACACGTGACCGTGGGCCACCAGGGGGCGGAAGTGGCGCAAAAACAAGGCGCAGAGCAGCGTGGCGATGTGGGCGCCATCGGAATCGGCATCGGCCAGGATACACAGTTTGCCATAGCGCAGGCCGCTTAAGTTGTTGGAGCCGGGTTCCACGCCCATGGCCACGGCGATGTCGTGCACTTCCTGCGAGCCCAGCACTGCGGCCGGGTCCACTTCCCAGGTGTTGAGAATTTTGCCGCGCAGCGGCATAACGGCCTGGAATTCTTTATTGCGCGCTTGTTTGGCGGAACCGCCGGCGGAATCGCCCTCCACCAAAAACAATTCGGTGCGGGACAAGTCCTGCGCCGTACAATCCGCCAGCTTGCCGGGCAACGCCGGCCCGGCGGTGATTTTTTTGCGCGCGACTTTTTTTCCCGCCCGCAAACGGGACTGGGCATTGCTGATGGCAAGTTGGGCAATGCGCTCGCCCTCTGCCACGTGTTGATTGAGCCACAAGCTGAAGGCATCCTTCACCACGCCGGAGACGAAGACCGCGCATTCCCGCGAGGACAGGCGTTCTTTGGTCTGGCCGCTGAACTGGGGCTCGCCCAGTTTCACCGACAAGACGTAAGCGCAACGTTCCCACACGTCTTCCGGCGCGATGCGCACGCTGCGGGGGGTGAGATTGCGGAATTCACAAAACTCGCGGATGGCTTCCGTCAAACCCGTGCGCAAGCCGTTCACGTGGGTGCCGCCCTGGACCGTGGGAATGAGGTTCACGTAACTTTCGGTGACCAAGTCGCCACCTTCCGGCAGCCACAACACGGCCCAGTCCGCCGCCTCGTTGTGGCCGGCCATGGACCCGAGAAAGGGTTCTTCCGGCAAACGCTCCCAAGCAGTCACGGCTTCCAGCAAATAGTCTTTCAGTCCAGCTTCATACCGCCATTCCTCTGTTTCGCCCGCCGCTTCATTGGTGAACGTCACGCGCAAGCCGGGACACAACACGGCTTTGGCCTTCAAGGCGTGCCGGAGGCGGGGCACGGAAAACCTGGGGCTGTCGAAATACTTCGCGTCGGGCCAAAAACGCAAGGTGGTGCCGGTGTTGTGCCTGCCCACCTTGCCCACCACCGCCAGGTCCGAGACTTTCTCCCCTCCGCCAAAGGCCATGTTGTATTCCCGGCCGCCGCGCCGCACCCATACTTCCAGATGTCTGGACAAGGCATTCACCACCGACACGCCCACGCCGTGCAAGCCGCCGGAGAAGCGGTAGTTCTTGTTGGAAAACTTGCCACCCGCGTGCAGGCGCGTGAGGATCACCTCCACCCCCGGCGCGTTTTCGCCCGGATGCATGTCCACCGGCATGCCGCGGCCGTCGTCGCGCACCTCCAGGGAACCGTCCTTGTACAAAATGACGTCGATACGCCGGGCGTGGCCGGCCATGGCTTCGTCCACGGCGTTGTCGATCACTTCCTGGGCCAGATGATTGGGGCGGGTGGTGTCGGTGTACATGCCCGGCCGCTTGCGCACCGGCTCCAAGCCGGTGAGCACTTCGATGGCGGCGGCGTCGTAAGTGTGACTCATGTGGGTTTCCGGAAACTGCTTTTTTACTGCGGTAGTTGACAAATTCCCCACCCCCCCCTTTATTCAAAAGGGGAAGCAGAGCGCGGCCCCCGTTGACGTGAATGCCGGTTCGCGCGGTCATCCCGCAGCCGCCAGGTGGGACGGCCTTGCTCACCGATCAAGCCCCGGTGCAACAGCCACGCCCGCGCCTCCGCCGCATCGTCGGCGAAGTACGCCGCCGCCGAACCCAGGCGAAAGGTATACCCCCAGGCATCCATGTCCCGGCACAAGCGGGCCCGGCCGACGCCGGGCAACTCGTCCGCCAGCAGGATTTGCAGATAGCACACGGCGTTTTCTTCGTCATAACCGCCGCCGGCGTCGGTGTGCAGGGCGGCGCGGCGGGCGCCGTCCATGCAGACGTAGTGGCAGGCCTCGTGGAGGGCGGAGTGTAACGGTGTGTCGGGGCGGAGATAAAGTCGGTTTTGAATCAGGCCCGCTTCAGGCTCGCCCCAGTGGCTGCCGGGAATGGGGGCACCGGCGGGCACGGCCACGATTCTGAGGCCATAACGCTGCAACAGGGCAGCCAGCGCAGCGGCATCGCACCGGCCAACGCGGAGCACCTCTGCCGGAATCATCAGCGGGCGCGGGAAGCGTCCGCCCACAGGGCAGGGGCGCAATGACCGGTGCCGCTGCGGCCCAGGGCCCGCTGCATGGCGGCGTCGTGGTGCCGGGCGGCCAGGCAGGCGGCGCTCCGCCCCCCCGGCCCGCGCCAGTCGGGGTCGGCCCCCAGGGCCACCAGGGCAGCGGCGATTTCGGGCGGGGCTTCTTCCGTGGCGTACATCAAGGCGGTGTAGCCGTGATCGTTGGGCACATCCAGCGGCGAGCGCCAGGCGGCCAGGAGGCGGATGGCGGCGAGATCCTGGTAGCGCACGGCGTCGAACAAGGCGGTTTCGTGCCGGATGTCGGTGAGGGTCACATCGGCGCCAGCCTTGAGCAGGGCGGCGGTAATGTCCAACGCCCCTTTGCGCACCGATTCCATCAGCGGCGTCACGCCGCTGCGGTTTTGGGCGTTCACATCGGCGCCCCGCTCCAGCAGATAGGTCACCAGCTCACTGCGACCATAGCGGGCGGCGAACAGCAGCGGGGTGTTGTCCACCAGGTCGCGGGCATCCACCGGCAGCCCTTCGGCAAACAGGGCCTGCATAGCAGTCACGTTGCCGGTGGAAGCCGCGACGATCATGGGCAGCATGGCCAGGGCGTTTGGCAGGACATCACCACCGGGGGATCCCGACGGCGCAGCCTGGCAGGGGAAAGCACTGGATAGCAGCAGCAGCGCACCGGCCAGCGAAACGGCGCGACGTTGCTTGGACTTGTCCTGCGATGCGTTCATGGGTCCGCTTATTTCTCCCCTCCCCGCTCCATCCCGACCTGCCGCAGCCGCCATCACCCGCACCAGATGCAAGCGCCCGTCTCTTGTGACAGAGGGAAAACACAAGGGGATTGAACAATACGAAATCATAGCGATGCCGTCACATTATGGCACGGCGCCTGAATCTCCCCCAGCCCCTTTGCTTTCAAGAGGGGGCGGGAAACGGCGACCTCAGGGCCACAGCGGCCGCAGCAGCAGCACCGCCGCCCCGATCAGCAACGGCATGATCAGGTTCAAGCGGATACCCGCCCGCACCATGGCGGCCATGGGCACGCGCTCACTGCCGAAGACAATGGCGTTGGGCGGCGTGGCCACGGGCAGCATGAAGGCGCAGGAGGCGGCCAGGGCGGCGGTCAGCAGCAAGGCGCTTGTATCCTGCCCGGTGCTTAAGGCCACCGCGGCGAGGATGGGCAGCATGACTTGAGTGGTGGCCGTGTTGCTGGTGATTTCCGTCAAAAAAGTGATGGCGAAGGCAATGCCCAACAACATCAACGGCAGGGGGACGGCGGCGAAAAATTTGAGCTGTTCCCCCAGCCACGCCGACAAACCGGACTGTTGCATGCCCATGGCCAGGGCGAAGCCACCCCCCAGCAAAACAAGTATATCCCAGGGCAGTTGTTTGAAAGCCTCACGACCGAGGATGGGGCGACCGTCATGCACCGGCACCAGAAACAGGGCCAGGGCACCGGCCACGGCAACGGTGCCATCATCCACGCCTTTGTGCGGCAACAGCGCAGACCAGCCGGGAAGATTGAAACTGGCGGTCTCAAGCCCCTGGCGCGTCATCCACGCCAGGGCGGTCAGCCCCAGCACCCAGGCGACGAAGCGCTCCTCCCGCCGCATGCCGCCCAAAGCCTGGCGTTCCGCGGCCAGACTGCCGGCAGCAGCCCCGCTCCAGCGCAGGCCCCGCACATTGCGCGCCAGCAGCCCCAGCACCAGCCCCACCCCCACGATCACCACCGGCACCCCCACCATCATCCACTGCAAAAAACTGGGCCGCAGCGCGGGCGCGACGGCTTGCAGGTTTTCCAACAGCACCAGATTGGGCACGGTGCCCACGGGGGTGCCCATGCCGCCGATGTTGGCGGCATAGGCGATGAGTAGCAGCAAGGGCACGGCCAGGGCGCCCACCTGGGTCGGGCCCAGATCGGACTCCAGGCGGGCGATCACCGCCAGGCCGATGGTGGCCATGAGCATGGTGGTGGCGGTGTTGGAGATCCACATGGACAACAACGCGGTGGTGAGCGCAAACCCCGCGAGCAACTGCACCGGGCTGCCGTGCAGACGGGACAGAATCACCAGGGCAATGCGCCGGTGCAGACCCGTGCGCTCCATGGCCTGGGCGATGAGAAACCCGCCCACGAACAGGAACATGATACTGCTCATGTAGCGGGGCGCTGTTTCCTTGGCCGTAGCGATGCCGCTGAGGGGAAAAACCAGCAGCGGCAGCAAGGCCGTCACCGCCAGGGGCACGCATTCGGTGAGCCACCACAGGGCCATCCAGGCGGCGATCCCCAGCATGAACGGGGCTTGGGGGTGTTCGGGAATATCCAGCAACAGGGGGGGCAGCGCCCCGATGAAGGGGCCGAGAACGAGGGCGATGCGCTTCATGATGCGGTTATCGTTACTTGTGTTCGGGGTCAGCTACTATACCTCAAGCGTCCCGTTCGTGAGCGCGGGGCAGGGAGGCGCGCCTGGCCAGAGCCCTGCGGCGCCGTTAGAATGAACCCAATTGCTGCGACGACGAGGACAGGCAGATGGCCGTTCCCAGGCCCCATATCCGGTTTGCTAACGAGGATTACCAGCCGCTGCCGGAGTCCATGGACAAGCGTTACGAACTGTTGAGCGGAGATCCGCTCACGGTTCCCGTCCCTGCCGTCGAACATCAGCGCGCATCACGCAAACTGGAAATGCGGCTGGTGGCCTTCGTTGAAAAACACAGACTTGGAGAAGTGTTCCACGCGCCCCTTGACGTGGTCCTGGGACAGGACGGCGGCCGGGACGTCGTCCACCCCGACGTCCTCTTCATCAGCGACGCCTGCCGCCACATCGTCACCCCAAAAGAAATTCCGGGCGCCCCCGGTCTGGTGGTGGAGATCCTCTCCCCCGACACCGAAGAACGGGACCGCAAATATAAAAAAGCCCTGTACGGCCGTCACCAGGTGCAGGAATTCTGGCTGGTGGACCCTCCCGCCAAGGCCATTGAAATTTACCGGCTGACAAGAACCGGCTGGAAAACCGTCGGCGTGTTCAACGGCGCGCAAGCAGTGCACTCGCCCCTGTGGCCCGAGTTGTCCTTGCGTCCCGAAATGATCTTTTGAGTTGGCCCCGCGCTTGTCGCACCTCCACTCAGCCCCCCGGAGCAGTGAATGAAAAACAAAATGACCATGACCACCAAGATCCTCGTTTGGATGGTGGCCGGACTCGTGGTGGGCAGTTTGATCAACGCCACGGCCGGCCAGGTGGCCTTTGTTCAAGACTATCTCGTCAACGGCCTGTTTCACGTCGCCGGCGCCATATTCATCAACATGCTGAAAATGCTGGTGGTCCCTTTGGTCACGTTCTCCCTGATTTGCGGCGTGTGCGGACTGGGCGATGTGAGCAAGCTCGGCCGGGTGGGTCTGAAATCGTTTTTGTTGTTCATCCTGACCACGGCACTGGCCATCACTCTGGCCATATCGGCAGCAGCCCTGGTCGGCCCCGGCGAAGGCTTCGAGCTGGCCGAGGACACAACGCAGTTCACCGCCCCGCCGGCACCGCCCTTGACGGAAGTGTTCATCAACTTGGTGCCCAGCAACCCCGTCAGTGCCTTCGCCGAAGGCAATATGCTGCAAATCATCTTCTTCGTGATTCTGTTCGGCATTTGCATACTTATGGCGGGCGAAGCGGCCCGGCCCATTGCCGATGCCGCGGAAAGGCTCAACCTGGTGATGATGCAGGTGGTCACCGTGGTCATGCACATCGCCCCCTACGGTGTCTTCGCCCTTATGGCGAAAACCTTTGCCCTGCAGGGCCTGGGCTTGATTTTGCCCATGATCAGCTACTTTGGAGTCGTCGCCATCGTGCTGCTGCTGCACGCCGCGGGCACGCTGATGCTGTTGCTTAAATTTCTCGGCCGGGTCAGCCCGCTGATGTTTCTGCGCAAAGTCCGCGCCGCGCAGATTTTCGCCTTCAGCACCTCCAGCTCCAACGCCACCATCCCCGTCACCTTGCGCACCACAGAAAAACGCATGGGCGTGGACAATTCCACCGCGTCCTTCATCGTACCCTTCGGCGCCACCATCAATATGGACGGCACCGCCATCATGCAAGGGGTGGCCACCGTCTTCATCGCCAATGTATACGGCATTGACCTGGGACTGGGCGGCTATCTCACCGTCATCGGCATGGCCGTGCTCGCCTCCATCGGCACCGCGGGCGTGCCGGGCGTGGGCCTGATCATGCTGGCCATGGTCTTAAACCAGGTGGGCCTGCCCGTGGAAGGCATCGCCCTCATCATGGGGGTGGACCGCCTGCTGGACATGATGCGCACCGCCGTGAATGTGACGGGGGATGCCGCCATCACCACTATCGTGGCGCGCAGTGAAAAAACTATTGATATGGATGTGTTCAACGACCCCGATGCCGGGGTGGTGGAAGCGGTGCACTTGCCCCATGGCGAAGCGCGGCAGTCAAAAACCTGAGCAGGGAAACTCCACACCAAGGGCCATGCAAAGCTGGCGAAGGCGGCCGGGCCGGCAGGCCCACCCTGGCGCGCAAAGAACAAGCGGCAGGCCGTTGCTGGCGTAGGCCCGGCACGCCGGTGCTTCGTTTCAGCGCCGGGCGCGCACCCTGCACGGCTTCATCGGGCACGCTGTTGAAAAACAGGGTTTTTCAACAAGCTGTGTGCGGTGTACGGATTCATGTTCAACGACGACCAGTCACTGCACACATAAGGCCGCCGCAAACCGCGCAGGCAGCGGCCGGCGTTGAAGAAGGCCAGGAAAGCCTTTTCCGGCATCCTGTTATTGGTGGGCACGAACAAGCCCCGCTTCCCTGACCTCCACCACATAGCCTTCCAGGTTATGAGGCAGACTCCCCACCACAGCATCGCTCAGTTTTTCCACGCTGATCACAATCACCGGATGCCCCGCCTCGTCCCGCCCGACGCCCATGGCAACGACGCCGGGCCTGCGCATGATGTCTTTTTCGTATTTCGCTTTGACTTCCGTGATGCTCATGGTCATGGCGTCACCCCCGCCGGCGCGGCAGACCGGCATCAACAACAGGCAAACCAGCAGCGCCAGCGTCAGCCTCACAGGGTGAGATCCAAGGCACTGAACACATTCTCAATGCGGTTGATGATGGTGCTGTTGTCACTGCCGGCGAACAACAAGCCCACCAAGCGGTTGTTATCGTCCAGCACCGCAGAGCCGCTGTCCCCCGGCTGGCTCATGGCACCGGCCAGCAATTGGTCGGTGAAACGGGCAAGGCGGCCGGTGCCGTATTGCACGTTCACCGTCACGTCCACCTGCTCGATCTCGCCCTCCGTATAGCCGGTGGTGCGGCCGCTTTTTTTGATTTTCATCCCCAGCTCGCCCTGGGCCTGGCCCTGGATGGCACCAATCTTGAGGATTTCCGCCTGCACGTCCTCCTCACTCAGAGGGCGGGCGATGGCGGCGTCCACCCGGTTGTCCCCGGCCTGAATCTTCACGGCGCGCATGCGGGTGCCGCTACCCGCCATTTCCGCCAGGGCGTTCAGCACCTTGGCGAGGCTGCCCGCAATGTTGCAATCGCTGGGCACATCGGCGCCCTGAATATGGATGGGAATGAAATCTTCCAGGGTGGCGATTTGGTCAGCGGGGTTTTTGCCGCCATCGTGGGGACCGGGCTGAAGAATGGCATCGCCTCGGTGAGCCTCGTTGCTGTTGGCCAGCACGTGATTGTTGGACAGCATCATCCACTGCCCCTTCCGCTTCACCCAGCAGCCCAGGGTGCCGGCGGTGATGTCTTTGTGGCCCACGCTGACACCGCCGGGGGCGGGACGGAAGCGCCCGGTGGGCGCCTGGAAAATGCGGATGCGGCCCGTCTCGATCACGTCGGTGGGCACGCCCCCCACCTCAGCGGGCACCAGGTCGCCGGGCGCAACCCGGGATGAGGGCAGCTTCTTTTCCACAGAGCAGACAATACTGGGGATGTCGGTGCGCGCGCCGGCGGTGACTTTGTATCCCACGCCGGTGGCGACCACATTGGCGCGCCGGAGCAGCTCGTCGCAGTGCGCTTTGAGTTGAGCCCGGGCGGTGGTGACTTGTTCGATCATGGCGAACCTCCTTGTCGGTGTGATTGGAGTGATTGAACACCGCGTTGAGGCAACACGGCTCGGTTCGCGCCGAAACTGACGTGGCGGCTGACATCATCCCCCCGCCGCCAAAACCCGTCAACAGGTATGGAAAACTTTCCGTCCCCGTTTGAAAATTCAAGACTTCTGCCGTAGAGGCCCGGTATAATAAGGAGTTTTGTTTGCCCCCATTAGCATTTGAGGCCGGTATGATCGCCCAGTTACGCAACATCGCCATAATTGCCCACGTCGACCACGGCAAGACCACCCTGGTGGACAAACTCCTGCAGCAGTCCGGGACGCTCCAAACCCGCGGCGAAGCGGCAGACCGGGTGATGGATTCCAATGAGTTGGAGAAGGAGCGCGGCATCACCATCCTCGCCAAAAACACCGCCATCAAATGGGGCGACTACCGCATCAATATCGTGGACACCCCGGGTCATGCCGATTTCGGTGGCGAAGTAGAGCGGGTGCTGTCCATGGCGGATTCCGTGCTGCTGCTGGTGGACGCGGTGGAGGGCCCCATGCCCCAGACCCGCTTCGTCACCCAAAAAGCGCTGGCCCGCGGCCTCAAACCCATCGTGGTGGTAAACAAGGTGGACCGCCCCGGCGCCCGCCCCGACTGGGTGGTGGACCAAACCTTCGATCTGTTCGACCGCCTGGGCGCCGACGACGAGCAACTGGATTTCCCCGTGGTCTACGCCTCGGCCCTGCAAGGCTACGCCGGCCTCGACGCCGGGGTAAGCGGCGGCGACATGGGCCCGCTGTTCCAGACCATCGTGGACAAAGTGCCCCCCCCCGCGGTCGACCCCGACGGCCCCTTCCAGATGCAAGTGAGTCAACTCGATTACAACAGCTACGTCGGCCTGATCGGCATCGGCCGCATCACCCGCGGCAAGGTGGGCATCAACACTGCCGTCACGGTGCTGGACCGGGACGGCCGCAAACGCCCCGGCCGGGTGCTGCAAATTCTCGGCTTCCACGGCCTGGAGCGGGTGGAAGTGCCGGAGGCCCAGGCCGGCGACATCATCGCCTTCACCGGCATGGAAGAGCTGAACATCTCCGACACCCTGTGCGACCCGCAACACATCGAGGCCCTGCCGCCGCTCAGCGTGGACGAACCCACAGTGAGCATGACCTTCCAGGTGAACAACTCCCCTTTCGCCGGCAAAGACGGCAAATTCGTCACCAGCCGCCAGATTCGCGAACGCCTGCAGCGGGAACTGAAACACAACGTGGCCCTGCGCGTGGAAGAGACCGACGATCCGGACAAATTCCGCGTCTCCGGCCGTGGCGAGCTGCACCTTTCGGTGCTCATTGAAAACATGCGCCGGGAAGGCTTTGAACTGGGCGTGTCGCGGCCGGAAGTCATCATCAAAGACATGGACGGCATCAAGCAGGAACCCTACGAACAGCTCACCATAGACGTGGAGGAAGCCCACCAGGGCGGCGTGATGGAAAAACTGGGCGCCCGCGGCGGCGACCTGCGCGACATGGTGCCCGACGGCAAAGGCCGGGTGCGGCTGGACTACATCATCCCCGCCCGCGGCCTGATCGGCTTTCGCACCGAATTCCTCACCGCCACCCAGGGTAGCGGTTTGCTGTACAACGTGTTCGACCACTACGGGCCTTTCAAGCCGGGCAGCTACGGCCAACGCAGCAACGGCGTGCTCATCGCCAACGGCCCCGGCAAAGCCCTGGCCTACGCCCTGTTCAACCTGCAGGAGCGCGGCCGCCTGTTGATCGGCCACGGCGAGGAGGTATACGAAGGCATGATCATCGGCATCCATTCGCGGAACAACGACCTGGTGGTCAATCCGCTCAAAGCCAAGCAGCTCACCAACATCCGCGCCGCCGGCTCCGACGAAAACATCCTGCTCACCCCGCCCATCCGCTTCAGCCTGGAGCAGGCGCTGGAATTCATCGACGACGACGAACTGGTGGAAGTCACCCCGGCGCATATCCGGGTGCGCAAGAAACTGTTGCAGGAACACGAGCGCAAGCGGGCATCCCGCAGTGCGGCGGTAGGCTAGCAGCGCGGCGACCCGTTCATTTTGAACCACCTGAGTTCCCGGTTATGATGGCGGTTCCCCCCCAACGAGGGCATGTAGCACGATGCTGACTTTGTTTCCCGACATCAAGCCCTATGTGAAACACAGCCTTAAAGTGGACGACGTCCACACGCTGTACGTGGAGGAATGCGGCAATCCGGAAGGCGTGCCCGTGGTCTTCATCCACGGTGGACCCGGCTCCGGCTGCGAAGCCTACCACCGGCGTTTTTTCGATCCCAATGTGTACCGCATCGTGCTGTTCGACCAACGGGGCGCCGGCCGCTCCACCCCCCACGCCTCGCTGGAAAACAACACCACTGCGCATCTGGTGGCGGACATGGAACAAATCCGCGAACATCTGGCCATTGACCGCTGGGTGGTGTTCGGCGGCTCGTGGGGCTCGACCTTGGCCCTGGTGTACGCCGAAACCCACCCAGACCGGGTCAAAGGGCTGATATTACGCGGTATTTTCCTTTGCACAGCACGTGAAATCCAATGGTTTTACCAGGAAGGCGCCAACCGCCTGTTCCCTGACGTGTGGGAGGACTACGTCAAACCGGTGCCCGAAGCACAGCGGCACGACATGATCAGCGCCTACTACCGCCTGCTCACCGGCCAAAACGAAGTGGCCCGCATGGCGGCGGCCAAAGCCTGGTCCATCTGGGAAGGCCGCCTGGCCACCTTGCGCCACAGCCCGGCGGTGGTGGAGCACTTCGCCAACCCGCACACGGCGCTGAGTCTGGCTCGCATCGAATGCCACTATTTCGTCAACGACAGCTTCCTGGAGCCGGATCAGATCATCCGCGACGCCCACCGGCTGGAAAACATTCCCGGCGTCATCGTTCACGGCCGCTACGATGTGATCTGCCCCCTGGAAGCCGCCTGGCGGTTGCACAAAGCCTGGCCCCGCGC
This sequence comes from Gammaproteobacteria bacterium, assembly GCA_011375345.1. Classification (NCBI taxonomy): domain Bacteria; kingdom Pseudomonadati; phylum Pseudomonadota; class Gammaproteobacteria; species Gammaproteobacteria bacterium. The sequence continues at coordinate 1,608 of DRLM01000004.1, read as the reverse complement.
CCAACTCAAAATCGTCCCCGACGCCGGCCACGCGGCCAGCGAGGCGGGCATTGTCGACCAACTGGTACGTGCCACCATGGCCATGGCGGAAAAAGAGGCATGATCGCCCTGTTGCAGCGGGTCAGCGCCGCCGAAGTCACCGTCGCCGGCGAGCGCGTGGGCCGGATCGGACGGGGTCTGCTGGCCTTGATCGGCGTTGAACGGGGCGATGCCCGGGCCCAGGCGGAGCGGCTGGCGGAACGCTTGCTCGCCTACCGCGTATTCGGCGATGCAACAGGCAAAATGAACCTCAGCGTCAGCGACATCGGGGGCGGCGTAATGCTGGTACCCCAGTTCACCCTGGCGGCGGACACCCGCAAAGGCCACCGCCCCAGTTTCACCCCCGCGGCCCCACCGGAACAAGGCGGAAAACTGTTCCAGCACCTGGTCGAACACACCCGGGCGCGGCACCCCCACACTGCCACCGGCCGCTTCGGCGCGGACATGCAAGTCACCCTGACCAACGACGGCCCCGTCACCTTCTGGCTCCAGTCCCCCCCCCTGTGAGCTGAAGGACATGGCCACCTACGCCATCGGCGATATCCAGGGCTGCTTCGACGAATTGTGCACCCTGCTGGAGCGATTTCACTTCGACCCCCAGCGCGACCGCCTGTGGTTTGCCGGCGACCTGGTGAACCGGGGGCCGCAATCGACGGACACCCTGCGTTTTGTCAAAGAACTGGGAAGCGCCGCCGTCACCGTGCTGGGCAACCACGAACTACACCTGCTGGCCATCGCCGCCGGCGTCACCGAACCCCGGCCGCTGGATACCTTTCTCGATGTGTTGGAAGCACCCGACGCCGATCATCTCTTGCACTGGCTGCGGCATCAGCCCCTGATCCATTGCGACGCCAGGCAGGGCTTCACCCTGCTCCATGCCGGCCTCCCGCCGCAATGGGACCTGGCCACCGCGCGGGCGCGGGCGGCGGAAGTGGAAGGCGTGTTGCGCGGGCCGGATCACGAAAGCTTCTTCCGCCACATGTACGGCAACGGCCCGAACCGCTGGTCACCGGACCTGGACAAGTGGGCCCGGCTGCGCTTCATCACCAACTGCTTCACCCGCTTGCGGCTGTGCAGCACCGAGGGTGAACTGGCCCTCGAACACAAAGGCGCGCCCGACCGAAAAAACCAACGCTTCATGCCCTGGTTCGAAGTGCCGGGAAGAAAAAGCGCGGGCAACAAAATCCTGTTCGGCCATTGGTCCACCCTGGGACGGCATGTCAGCAACCAAGCCTATTGCCTGGACAGCGGCTGCGTCTGGGGTGGCAAACTCAGCGCCCTGCGCCTGGAAGATGAAAGCTGGTTTGATACCGACTGCGAGGGTGCCTGAGAGCAAAAAAAGGGGTCAGAGCCCTTAAAAAGAAAACTTTTCTTTTTAAGGGCTCTGACCCCTTTTGGGGTGGTGACCAGCTTGCGGGAGAACCTGCACCTCCAGGAGTGCGGCCGTGCCGGGCGATCGAGTAGGAGGCGGGGTCACCCCCGCCGTCCTCTCACACCACCGGACGTGCGGTTCCGCATCCGGCGGTTCATGAGACACACTGGAGTCGTCGCACCGTATCGAGCAGCGAC
>DRLM01000003.1 GCA_011375345.1 Gammaproteobacteria bacterium | reverse complement strand
CGAAGTGGAAGTCCCCCTCAGTACCTTCGTGAATCTTCCCGGAGCGGGGGAGGGCGTGTTGCTGCATACCCACCTGGCCGTGCGGGAAGATGCCCACGCCCTCTACGGCTTCACCGCCGAGGCGGACAAAAACCTCTTCCGGGCACTGATCAAAGTGAGCGGTGTGGGGGCCAAGCTGGCTCTGGCCATTTTGTCCGGCATGCCCGCCGAACAATTCGCCCGCTGCGTGCAGGACGACGACGCGGGCCGCCTCACCCGCCTCCCCGGCATCGGCAAAAAAACCGCCGGCCGGCTGATTATGGAGATGCGGGACCGGCTGGGGCTGGAACTCAAGCCGGCCGAGGCGTTTGCCGCACCGGCGACAGCCTCCGGCCCCGCGGGTGCGCCCACTCCTGTGGAAGACGCGGTCAGCGCCCTCATCGCTCTGGGTTACAAGCCGGCGGAGGCCAGCCGTATGGTGCGCGATGTGAGGGAAGAGGGTTTGGCCTGCGAGGAACTGATCCGGCGCGCACTCAAACTGAAAGCAGAAAACTGAAATGGCGGGAATACGTTCCCACCCGCACCGCCTTTCCGCCGCCGGAGCGGCCCCCCGGCCGCGACCCGGTACCCTGTTGCAGTACAATGCGGTGTGTGGGATCGCCACAGAATCAAAAGAAGTGAACGAGACGGATCGTCCACCCCTCTTCCCGTCAGAAGACCGCGCTTAAATGAGCACCGACCGTATCATTGCCCCTGCTGCCAGCACTGACGACGAGGCTCTGGACCGGGCCATCCGTCCCAAGAAACTGGTGGACTACGTAGGTCAGCCGACGGTGCGCGAACAGATGGGCATCTTCATACAGGCCGCGAAGAAACGATCTGAAGCACTTGATCACACATTAATTTTTGGCCCTCCTGGACTGGGAAAAACCACCCTCGCCCATATTATCGCCATGGAATTGGGCGTGAATTTGCGCCACAGCGCCGGCCCCGTGCTGGAACGGCCCGGTGACCTGGCCGCCATCCTCACCAACCTGGAAGCCCACGATGTACTGTTTGTGGACGAGATTCACCGCTTAAGCCCCGTGGTGGAAGAAGTGCTCTACCCGGCCATGGAGGACTACCAACTCGACATCATGATCGGCGAAGGCCCCGCCGCGCGCTCCATCAAGCTGGATTTACCGCCCTTCACCCTGGTGGGGGCCACCACCCGCGCCGGTCTGCTGACCTCGCCGCTGCGGGACCGCTTCGGCATCGTTCAGCGCCTGGAGTTCTACGGCGTGGAAGACCTGATCGCCATTGTGCAACGCTCCGCCCGCATCTTGGGAGTGGAACTGGAGCGGGGCGGGGCGGAGCAAATCGCCCGGCGCTCCCGTGGCACACCCCGTATCGCCAACCGCCTGTTGCGCCGGGTGCGCGATTACGCCGAGGTGAAAGCCGGCGGGCGCATCTCCGCCGGGGTGGCGGACAGCGCCCTGGACCTGTTGGATGTGGACCAACAGGGTTTCGATCTCATGGACCGCAAACTGTTGCTGGCCATCATTGAAAAATTTGACGGGGGACCGGTGGGGGTGGACAGTCTGGCGGCTGCCATCGGTGAAGAGCGCGGCACCATCGAAGACGTGCTGGAACCCTTTCTGATCCAGCAGGGCTTTATGATGCGCACTGCCCGCGGCCGGGTGGTGACACGCCACGCTTATCTGCACTTCGGCCTGCCGGCGGAGCCACAATCCGGAGGGGAGGCCGGTCTGCCCCTGTTTGATAAAAGTCAGGACTTTTGTCAACCCGGCAATTAATAAATTCAGTCAATTACATTACAATCCGCATCTGGCTTCAATGCCCTCCGCGACGGTTCGAATCCCGCCCCGAAAGGACAGCAATGGACGACAGCGCCTGGTCCGTGCGCGTGTACTACGAAGACACGGACAGCGGCGGCGTGGTGTACCACGCCAACTACCTCAAATTCATGGAACGCGCCCGCACCGAATGGCTGCGCCGGCGTGGTTTCGAGCAGGATGAACTGGCTCGCCATCACAATGTTATCTTTGCCGTCCGGCAAATGTCGGTGGATTTTCTAAAGCCCGCGCGTTTTAACGATCAGTTGTTGGTGCTGGCGCGCCTGGGACGGGCAGGGCGGGCATCATTGTTTTTCGATCAGGCCGTGCTGCGGCAGGCGGCCCCTGACTCTGCCGCGAAATCGGCCAACCGTTCCTGCGACTATGACACTTTAATTCGCGACAAGGACAAGCTATTGTGCACGGCGAGTGTCAAAGTTGCCTGCCTGACGGCAGATGGCCTTCGCCCGCGAGCCTTGCCCCAGCCACTACTCATGGAGATATCAGAGTGACCGCAGACCTTTCCTTTGTCGAGCTGATCGCCCATGCCAGCCTGCTGGTTCAGCTCGTGATGGCTTTGTTGCTCATCCTGTCCATCCTGTCCTGGTTCGTGATCTTTCAGAAACGGCGGATGATGAAAAAGGCCCGCGACGCCGCCGAAGCATTTGAATCGCGTTTTTGGTCGGGGGGCGACCTGGCGCAGCTTTTCAAAGAGCAGATGAACCGGCAGCAAAGTCTGAGTGGTATGGAAACAGTGTTTCACGCCGGCTTCAAGGAATACATCCGGCTGCGTCAGCAGCAGGGCACGGAGACCCGGGTCCTGGTGGAAGGTTCACAACGTGCCATGCGCGTGGCACTGAGCCGCGAAACGGAACGCTTGGAACTGCACCTGCCTTTCCTGGCCACGGTGGGTTCCACCAGCCCCTACGTGGGTCTGTTCGGAACCGTATGGGGCATCATGAATTCCTTTCGCGCCCTGGGCAATGTCAATCAGGCCACTTTGGCCCAGGTGGCACCGGGCATCGCCGAAGCCCTGATCGCCACCGCCATGGGCTTGTTCGCAGCCATTCCAGCGGTTATCGCCTACAACCGTTATTCCACCGAAACCGATCGCCTGATCAATCGCTACGACAATTTTGTGGAAGAGTTCGTCAGCGTATTGCAGCGCCAGACACACTAGGGGACGCTTATGGCCACGCCGCGACATCGCAAACGGCTCATGGCGGAAATCAATGTTGTGCCCTACATTGACGTGATGCTGGTGCTGCTGGTGATCTTTATGATCACCGCGCCACTTTTGTCCCAGGGCGTGAAAGTAGACCTGCCCCGGGCGGCGGCCCAGCCTTTGGACCAGCAGTCCAAAGAGCCCCTGGTGGTCACGGTAGATGCGGCCGGCAATTATTTTCTTAACATCGGCGGTAAAGACGATGAGCCGGTGAGCAATGATCAGGCCCTGGTCCTGCGGGCCGCCGCCGTGTTGCGCCGCCAGCCGGATGTGCCCGTGCTGGTGCGGGGTGACCAGCAGGTGCCTTATGGCCGCGTGGTGCATGCGATGACCTTGTTGCAGGCCGCCGGCGCGCCCAGCGTGGGTTTGGTCACGGAACCGGAGCCGCCGGCGCGCCCCTGACTCCCATGCGTTCCACCCGGCAGTTCCCATGTTAAAAGAACTTCTGAAAGCCCCCGGGGCATTGGTGCTGGCGCTGCTGGTGCACGTCGTACTGGTGGCTCTGCTTGTATTCGGCTTGGAACACAAACCCAAACCGCCGGCTTTGGGAGGCAGTGAACAGATCATTCAAGCCAGGGTCCTTGACGAGAGCAAGCTCCTGGAACAAAAGCGGCGACAGGCGGAACAGCAGCGGCAGGCGGACATCAAACGCCGGCAAGAGGAAGAGGCGCGCCGGAAGAAGGCGGCCGAGGAAGCGGACAAGCAGCGGCGGGCCGCGGAACAACGAGCAAAGGAACAAGCACAGGCGCGCCGCCAAGCGGAACAGCAAAAGAAGAAAAGAATCGAGGAGCAAAAACGACGGGAGGCCGAACAGCAGCGCTTGGCCGAGCTGGAAGCGAAACGTAAAATAGAGCAAAAGCGCCGTCGCGCCGCCGAGGCGAAACGCAAGGCCGAGGAAGAGGCGAAGCGAAAAGCCGCCGCGGCTGCCCAACGCAAAGCGGAAGAAGCGCGCAAAAAAGCGGAACAAGAAGCCAGACGCAAGGCGGCGGAAGAACGCCAACGCCGGGAGCTTGAACGCCAGTTGCAGGAGCAGCTGGCTGCGGAGCAGGCGCGTATGGAGCGGGAAAGGCAACGTGAGCTGGCGGCTTTGCGTGATCAGTACGAACGCACCATAGGGCAGAAAATTGATCGCAACTGGAACCGGCCCATCAATTCGGACATCAAATGCAGGGTGTTGGTGACCCAGGCCCCCGGTGGCCATGTCATCAACGTTGATGTGGAGCGCTGTAACCCTGCCGATCCGGCTGTGGTAAGATCGGTGGAAAACGCCGTATTAAAGGCATCGCCGCTGCCCCCCCCGCCGGATCCGGCCCTGTTTGAACGAGAAATCATCGTTAACGTCAATTACCCGCCGAGGAGCTGATCGATCATGAGTTTACTCCGTAGCTTGCCACTCGCCCTGGCATTGCTGCTGGGTGTCACCCAGGCGGCGCTGGCCGCATTGACTGTGGAAGTCACGCAAGGGGTGGCGGGTGCCCAGCCTATCGCGGTGGTGCCCTTCGGCTGGGAGGGTGGCCAGGCGGGAATGGACCTGGCGAAAATTGTAGCCGCGGATCTCAAGCGCAGCGGCCGTTTTGCTCCCATGGCCGAAAAAGACATGCTGTCCCGGCCGGTGGATGGCAGCCAGGTCAACTTTCGTGACTGGCGTCTGTTGAACGTGGAGAGTTTGCTGATCGGTAAAGTCATACCCCGGGGAGCCGGCTATACGGTGCAGTTCCAATTGTTCGACGTGTTCCGGGGTGTACAACTCACCGGTTACAGCATTCGCAGTCGCGCCAAGGGATTGCGGCGCACCGCTCATCAGATTGCGGACATTGTGTACGAGACACTGACCGGGGAACCTGGCGCCTTCGACACGCGCATCGCCTACGTCACCATGGTCGAAAACGGAAATGGTGAGCGGCGCTATTCCCTGCAAGTGGCGGACGCAGACGGCTTCAACCCCCGTCCGGTGGTGAATTCCAAAGAACCTCTGTTATCGCCGGCCTGGTCGCCGGACGGCAGCAAGCTGGCTTATGTCTCCTTTGAAAACAAGCGCCCGCAGATCTATATTCAAGACCTGTCCAGCGGCCAGCGCAGCCTGGCTTCCGATACCCGCGGCCTCAATGGCGCACCCGCCTGGTCACCCGATGGCAAACAGCTTGCGCTGGTCTTGTCCAAAGACGGCAATCCGGAGATTTATACTCTGGAACTGGCCACCAAACGGTTGCAGCGTGTCACTCACCATTTTTCCATCGACACCGAACCGGTATGGACGGCGGACGGCAAGCATATTATTTTTACCTCCGACCGGGGCGGAGCACCCCAGCTGTACCGTACGGCCGTGCGGGGAGGACGGGTGGAACGCCTGACCTTCGAGGGGCGTTACAATGCCCGGGCGAGCATCGCCCAGAACGGCAAGCGAATTGCCTTTGTCAACGGTGACCAGGGCCGCTACCGCATCGCCGTGATGGACCTGGCAAGCCGCACCATGCAGATCGTTTCCGATGGGGACCTGGACGAGTCGCCCAGCTTCGCGCCCAATGGTAGCATGGTCATTTATGCCAGCGAGGCCAACAAGCAGGGCGTGCTGCGCGCCGTGTCAGTGGACGGCAATGTGCGGCAACGCTTGTATTCCCGGCAGGGTGACACGCGCGAGCCGGCGTGGTCACCGTTTCGTCAATAGTGGAGTCCCGCCCGGCGACAGTGAGGATTTCAGAACCAATTCAAGAGAGGATCCTTAAATGGACAAATGGCTAAAGGCATTGTTGGTGATGGTGGCTGTGACAGCGGTCGCGGCGTGCGGCACCAAAGGCGGGGTGACGGACGAAGGGTCAGCCGGCGAAACGCCCACTGCCAGCCCCGCCGCCGGCAGTGGCGCCGCCGGTGCCACCACCTCCGGCCTGGCCCCGGACAGCGGTGCCGAAATGACGGCCCTGCCGGCAACGGCGGCCGGGGCGGAGGGCACCCCCCTTGATCCGCTGGATGACCCCAACAGTGCGGTAGCGAAACGCACCGTCTACTTCGACTTCGACAGCAGCACCGTCCGCAACGAAGACCGCACCGTCATCGAAGCACATGCCGCCTACCTGGTCGCACGCCCTTCGATGACGGTAACGCTGGAATGTCATGCCGATGAACGCGGCTCCCGCGAATACAACCTGGCCCTGGGAGAGCGCCGCTGCCTGAGTGTACGACAAATGCTGTTGCTGCTGGGTGTCGCGCCAGCCCAAATCGAAATGGTGAGTTACGGGGAAGAAAAGCCCGCCGTGGCCGGTCATGATGAATCCGCCTGGCGTCTTAACCGCCGTGTCGAATTTGTGTATCAACGCTGATGAACAAAACACCATTGCGTCAAGTTTGTCTCATTGCCGCGCTGTGCGGCGGCACAACCGGAGCTTTGGCGGCCGCGAAAGGCGGTGCCCCGGTGGTGGCGCTGACGTCGCCTGTGGCCGCGGAAAAAGCCTCCCGGACAGACACTGATGCCCGCCTCGAACGCTTGGAGCGCATGATGGAAAGCGGCGCGCTGATGCAGATGTTCACCCAGCTCGAACAGCTGCAACAGGAAGTGCAACGCTTGCGGGGCGAACTGGAAGTCAAGGACAACGAACTGGCCGGCATCAAGCAACGGCAACGTGACCTGTACCTGGATGTTGATCGCCGGCTGCAGCAACTCGAACGGGCGGGTGCAGCGCCTGCTACCGCAGTCCCTGCGGCAGCGGCGGGAGCGTCCACCGGCGGAAGCTCGCCGCCGCCAGCCACGGGTCCTGCCACGACGCCCTCAGCGCCGTTGGCCGTTGCCGCCCCATCCGGGCCGGCTCCAGGCGGGAGCGGAACCGCTACAGGCTCTGAGCGTGTGGCTTACCAGCAGGCTTTCGAGCTCTTGAAACAAGGGCGCTACGATGATGCCATCGTCGCCTTCCGCGCCTTATTGGCCAACTATCCCCAGGGCGATTACGCTGACAATGCCCAGTATTGGTTGGGCGAAGCCCACTATGTCACCCGCCGTTTCCGCGAGGCGATCAAAGAATTCCAAAAAGTCGTTGATACCTATCCGCAAAGCTCCAAAGTGCCGGATTCCCTGTTGAAACTGGGATACACCTATTATGAATTGGGCCACTGGCCCCCGGCCCGGGAAGCGCTGGAGGCGGTGGTGAGCCGCTTTCCCCAAAGCACGGCGGCAGCAATGGCGGAGCAGCGATTGCAGCGTATGCACGCAGAAGGACACTAGTTTTTGTTGCGCCACCTGGAGGGGGGCACCCAGACCGGCTTTTTCACAGCATGGCAGAACCCAAGCCGCTGCCGAACGCGTGCATCAGCAAGCCCGCATTTCAATGGAACGCCTTCGCATCACCGAAATATTCCTCTCTTTGCAAGGTGAGTCCCGCAGCGTCGGCTGGCCAACGGTGTTCGTTCGCCTGACAGGCTGCCCCGCCCGTTGTGTCTATTGTGACACGGCTTATGCTTTCCACGGCGGGGCGTGGTGGGCCTTGCCCGATATCCTGCAACAAGTGGCCAGCCACGGCGTACGGCATGTGACGGTCACCGGCGGTGAGCCTCTGGCGCAAAAGGCCTGCCTGCCTTTGTTGACGGCGTTTTGCAATGCATCCTATGACGTATCACTGGAAACCGGCGGTATGCTGGACATTGCCCCGGTGGATCCCCGGGTCATCAAAGTGGTGGACATCAAAACCCCCGGCTCCGGCGAGGCGCAGCGCAACCATTGGTCGAACATCGACCAGCTCCGCCCGCAGGATCAAGTGAAATTCGTAATCTGCAGCGAGCAGGACTATCACTGGGCCGTGACCACGGTAAAGGACCGCGCGCTGAATCAGCGCTGCGAAGTGCTGTTTTCCCCCAGCAGCGGCGGACTGGAGGCCCGTCAATTGGCAGACTGGATCGTGCGCGACCGGCTGCCGGTGCGTTTTCAAATTCAACTCCACAAATACCTGTGGGGCAATAAGGCGGGACATTGAAGCCATGACGGCAGGACGCAAAGCGGTGGTGTTGGTTTCCGGTGGCCTGGATTCCGCCACTGCTCTGGCCGTCGCCCGGCACGAAGGCTACCGCTGTTACGCCTTGAGCATTGACTACGGCCAGCGCCACGGCGCGGAACTGCAAGCCGCCCGCCGGGTGGCCGAAGCCCAAGGGGCAGTGGAGCACAAAACATTGCGGCTCGATCTTGCCGCCATTGGCGGCTCAGCCCTCACCGACCCCGCGTTGGCCGTGCCCGAAGCGGCCACGACGGGCATTCCCATCACCTACGTGCCAGCCCGCAACACCGTGTTCTTGGCCCTGGCGCTGGGATGGGCCGAGGTGCTGGGGGCCCAGGATTTGTTCATCGGGGTCAATGCGGTGGATTATTCGGGCTATCCCGATTGCCGTCCCCAGTTCATTGCCGCTTTCGGGCACTTGGCCAGGCTGGCCACCAAAGCCGGGGTGGAAGGCCGGCCGTTTCACATCCACGCCCCGCTCATTGAGCTCAGCAAAGCCGAGATCATTCAAACCGGCCTGCGCCTGGGGGTGGACTACCGCCTCACGGTGTCCTGTTATCAGGCCGATGCCGCCGGTCATGCCTGCGGCCGCTGCGATGCCTGCCGCCTGCGGCGTCAGGGTTTTGTGGATGCGGGGGTTGCCGATCCCACCCTGTATCAGGAAGCCGGCGTTTAGGCATTGAAACTTGCCCGTGGTTACCTTTAGAATAGCCCGCCTTGCCGGGCCGTTAGCTCAGTTGGTAGAGCAGTGGACTTTTAATCCATTGGTCCTAGGTTCGAGTCCTAGACGGCCCACCACTTAAAATCCCGCCCCTCCTGTCAGTGGTTCGCCAACAGCGCCGTAAACAAGACCGCCGCCTCCGTCAATTCCAAGGTGGCGCCGGCCGTATCGCCGGTGGTGCCTCCCAGCCGGCGCAGCAGCGCGGTGCGCAGGCCCAGCCAGAGCCCCGCCAGCACCAGGACGCTAAGCCACCAGGCGGCAGCGTCCAGCAGTAATCCACACAGCAGCCAGCTGGCAGCCACTACGCCCCAGGCACTGCGGCGCGGAAGCTCCGCCGCCATGGCCGCGCCCAGCCCGCCGGGGCGGACATAGGGCGTGCTGGCGAACAAGGCGAGGACCGCGACGCGTCCCAGCAGCGGCGCGGCGAGCAGGGCGGTGTTGGGCCCCGCTTCCGCGAGGCTGGCCAGGGCGGCAAATTTCAGCAGCAGCAGCAACACCACGGCCGCCACCCCGGCAGGGCCGCAGCGGGGGTCTTTCATGATGGCCAGGGTGCGCTCGCGCCCGCCCTGGCCGCCCACCCAGGCATCGGCACTGTCTGCCAGGCCGTCGAGATGCAAAAATCCGGTGATCCCACTCCAGACGGCCAGCACCAGCGCCGCCTGGACCAGGGGTGGGACCGTGGCCAAGAGCTGTTGCAGCCCCGCCAGCGACGCGCCCAGGAGCAGCCCGACCAGGGGATAGTACAATACCGAACGACCCAGTTCCCGCGGGTTGGGCGCGGCCCGCAGCGGTACGGGGAAGCGGGTCAGGAATTGCACGGCCAGCAGCAAGGGGCGCAGGGCAGTCATGCCGCAGCCTCCGTCACCACCGTGCAGCGCTTGTCCCCCTCGGTCAGGGTCACTTGGTGCCGGGACGCCAGCGGCACGTTCAGGGCCAGACACCGCCGCAGCGGCCGTCCCAACAGTTGGCACAGCAGCACCCGGATGGGGCCACCGTGAGTCACCAGCAGCACCCGCTGTCCGCTGTGGCGGCGGATCAGTTCATCCCACGCCGCCCCCACCCGCTGAGCCAGGGCCACCAGGGTCTCCCCCCGCGGCGGGCCGCAGCTCAGGGGATCGTCCCAAAAGCGGGTGAGGGCGGTAGCATCCCGGGCCATGATCTCGGCGGCGCTCAGTCCCTCCCAGGCGCCGAAGTCCAGTTCCTGCCAGCGGGGATCGAGCCAGAGGGGGGTGCCCACCCGGGCGGCGAAGAGGGCGCAGCGGCGCAGAGGAGAACTCACCACAGCATCCCAAGGCCCGGCTCCGGCCAGGGCGGTGGCCATTTGCCGCCAGCCGGCTGCTGTCAGGGGATCGTCCCGGCGGCCCCGGAAACACTCACCCCCCATTACGGCGCCATGGCGCAGAATGTCAATGTGGGTGTTCATGCCTTGCCAGGCATTCGAGCTGTGCCGGTGACAGCGGGCCCGGCCGTCAGTCTCTTGAGTTTTGGCCACGCTCTCCGGCGCCTCGTTGTCAAAGGGCGGAACAAGGAACCGCGCCGGCTCATAATCTGCCCGACACCGCCGCCTCTTCGAAAGTAGCCATTTCGTTGTGCAGGGCACAGGCGCTTTGCAACACGGGCAGGGCCACGGCGGCGCCACTGCCTTCGCCCAGGCGCAGGCCCAGATCCAGCAGGGGCTCGGCCTCCAAAGCGGCCAGTACGGCGCGGTGGCCGGGCTCGGCGGAGGCGTGGGCGTAGAGGAACCACTGTCCCGCATCGCTACAGAGGGCGCTGGCGGCCAGGGCCGCGGCGCTGGCGATGTAGCCGTCCACCAGCACCGGCAGGCCCATGTGGGCGCAGGCGACGAAGGCGCCGGCAAGGGCCGCGATCTCGAATCCGCCCAGGCGGCGCAGGGCCTCCAGAGGTTCTGCCAGGGCGGCACTGTGAAAATCCAGCGCACGGGCAATGACTAGGGTTTTGCGCGCCACCCCTGCTGCATCCAGGCCCGTGCCCGGACCCACCAGACGCTCCGGGCTCGTCTGCAGCAGCGCACACCCCAAGGCCGCCGCCGAGGTGGTGTTGGCAATGCCCATTTCCCCCCCGATGAACAACTGTGCCCCGCCCTGGCGGGCCCGTTCCGCCGCGTGGCGGCCCACGTGCAGGGCCCGATTGAGTTGCTCCTCACTCATGGCGGGCGCCCGGGTGAAATTGGCGGTGCTGGGGCCAAGGCGGCAGTCCAGCACCCCTTCCAGCGGACCGGGGTCGGCCACGGTGCCCAGATTGATCACTTCCAGTTTGGCTTCCCACTGCCTTGCCAATACGCTGATGGCGGCCCCGCCGCGGGCGAAATTGCGCACCATTTCAGTGGTCACGGCCTGGGGAAAGGCCGACACCCCTTCCTCCGCCACCCCGTGGTCGCCGGCGAACACAGTAATGTGAACCCGCTCAAGGGACGGCCGGGCGCTGCCCTGCATGGCGGCCAGGCGGATGGCCAGGGTCTCCAGCCGGCCGAGGGCGCCGGGAGGTTTGGTCAAGACCGCCTGGCGCGCTTCGGCGGCGGCCTGGGCCTGGGGGTGCAAAGAGGCGGCGGGGACATTCAACCAATGGTTACCAACAGTCACAAAGGGGCTCCTTTCAAAACATGGGGCAGGCCGGCCACGGCCAGCACCACCCGGTCGCACAGTTGGGCAAGGTCCTGATGCAGCCGCCCGGCCTCGTCGCAGTAGCGGCGGCTGAGGGCAGCCGGCGGAATCACACCCATATTGGTTTCATTGCTCACGCAAACAATCGTGCCGGGCGCCTGGGAAAAAGCGTCTACCAGGGCTGTGCGTTCTTGCAGAAAGTCCGCGTCATCGCCCACACACAAGCACTGGGTCAGCCACAGGGTGAGGCAGTCGATCAGCACACAGCCGCCGGGGCGGGCATGGTGGCGCACGGCGGTGGCCAGGTGGCGGGGCGCCTCCACCACCGTCCAGTGGTCCGGCCGCCGCTCCCGGTGGACCTGGATGCGCCGGGCCATCTCTTTATCCAGCACTGCGGCGGTGGCGATGTAAGTGACCGGGCCGGCCGATTGTTCCGCCAGGCGCTCTGCCAGGCGGCTTTTTCCCGAGCGCACCCCACCGAGGATCAGGGTCTTCATCGCGGTGAGCCTGCGCACTTGTGGTCAGTGGCGCGAAATCCCCCTTGTTCCCCCTTTTGCAAAGGGGGAGAGCTGCTGAAACCGGCGAAGCGGTTCGACTCAGGGACGACACCCGACTCCCAACTCCAGTGTGGTCCAGGCACGGCGTTTCCTAACCCCCCCGTGCCACTGGCGCGGGCCGGCCCGCCGCCAAACCCAACAAGGTGGTCACGACGCTTAAATCCAAGTGTTCCTCCAGCGCATCCGCCAGCCGGTCGATATCCGCCTCCCGCCGCTGCTGGAAGTCCAGCGGCACCGGGTCCTGCAATCCTGCCCAGCGCAGCAGGGCGGCGCAGGCCGCGGCGTCCTCGAACAGGCCGTGGACGTAGGTGGCCATGATCAAATCATCATCGGAACGGGCGCCGTCGGGCCGGCCGTCCAGCCAGGCGGCGGGCCGGGCCAGGGCCGGGCCGCGGCTGAATCCGGCGTGGATTTCGTAGCCGCGGAGTCCCGCCCCAGTCCAGGCCAGCCGGCCCTGCACATTGCGCAGCTGTTTCTCCGGCGCCAGGGTCGTGACCAGATCCAGCAAACCCAGTCCGGCGCTCACGCCCGGCGGACCTTCCAGCCCGTCGGGGTCGCGGATCTCCCGCCCCAGCATTTGCAAGCCGCCGCAGATGCCCAGCACTTTTCCCCCGTAGCGCAGATGTCTGTGCAGTGCCGTCTCCCAGCCCTGCGAGCGCAACCAGTCAAGATCGGCGCGCACGCTTTTGCTGCCCGGCAGAATGATCATGTCGGCGGGTGGAATCACTTCGCCCGCCCCCACGAAACGCAGGTCCACCTCGGGGTGTAGGCGCAGGGGATCAAAATCGGTGTGATTGCTGAGACGGGGCGGGGTGGGAACAAGCACCCGCAGTGCGGCGCTGGTTTTGGATATGCTGGCGCTCCGGGACAGGCTGTCCTCAGCGTCCAGGTGCCAATCGCGCAAATAGGGCACCACCCCCAGCACCGGTTTGCCGCTGTGGGCCGCCAGCCACTCCACCCCCGGCTGTAACAGCGCCTGATCGCCCCGGAACCGGTTGATGACCAGCCCCCGCACCCGCGCCCGTTCGCTTTCACTCAACAGCGCCAGGGTACCCACCAGATGGGCAAACACACCGCCGCGGTCGATATCCGCCACCAGCAGCACGGGGCAATCCACTGCCTCGGCGAAGCCCATATTAGCGATGTCGTGCTCCCGCAGATTGATTTCCGCCGGGCTGCCGGCACCTTCCACCAGCACCACCTCATATTGCCCGGACAGGCGCTGGAAAGAGGCCAGCACGGCCTGGCGGGCGATGGGTTTGTAACTGTGGTAGGCGCGGGCATCCATGGTGGTCACGGCCCGGCCGTGGATGATGACCTGGGCGCCCGTGTCGGTGTTGGGCTTGAGCAACACGGGATTCATGTCGCTGTGGGGGGCAATGCCGCAGGCCTGGGCTTGCAGGGCCTGGGCCCGGCCGATCTCGCCGCCGTCCACCGTCACCGCGCTGTTGAGGGCCATGTTCTGGGGCTTGAAGGGGGCCACCTTGACTCCGCGGCGGGTCAGAATACGGCAGAGCCCGGTGAGCAGGGCGCTTTTGCCGGCGTCGGAGCTGGTGCCTTGAATCATCAGGGCGCGGGCCATCAGAGGCTCGCCTCCGCCAGGGCCTGTTCCAGACGGTGCCACTGCGTTTCCGCTCCCGGCAGGCCGAAGCGCAGGCTGGCGGGTGCGGTGAACAGGCGGGTGAAAATGCCGCGCCGGGCCAGGGCCCCGTGCAGAACGGGCGCTTGTGCCGTGATGACCCATTGAAAGAGCGCGGTGCCACCGGACGGCTGCAAGCCGTGCCGGCAGAGCAGGGCGGCCAAACGCGCGCCGTCTTCCGGCAGGCGGCTGCGGGTGGCAACCTGCCAACCAGTGTCCCTGAGCGCCCTTTGTGCCACCCAGCGGGAGGGATGAGCCAGCGCCCACGGACCCAGCCGGGCATGCAGGGCCGTAAGCAGGGTGTCGTCACCGCTGAAGATGAAACCCACCCGCGCCCCGGCCAGGCCGAAGAACTTGCCCAGGGAACGCAGCACGATCAAGCCGGCGCGATCAGTGAATGAAACGACACTTTGTTCAGGGGTTGGGTCCATGAAGGCCTCGTCCACCACCAGCCAGCCGCCCCGGCCCCGCATTGCATGGTGCCAGGTCAACAGGCGTTGGGGCGCAAAGCGCTCGCCGGTGGGATTGTTGGGGTTCACCAGCACCAGCACGTCCAGCCGCGCCAGGGCCGGGTCGATCTGCGCCGCTGACAGGTTCAACACCTCGTGACCCGCCACCCGCCAGGCGTGCGCATGCTCAGCGTATGCTGGCGCCAATACACCCACCCGGCATGGTCGTCGCATCGCGGGCAGGGCCTGGATGGCGGCCTGGGAGCCGGCCACCGGCAGGCCGCGGGCGCAGCCGTAGTAAGCGGTCATGGCCTCAAGCAGGCCGTCCTCGTCCTCCGGCAGGCGCGCCCAGGCGGGCGGTGGCAGGGGTGGCACGGGCCAGGGCCGGGGGTTGATGCCGGTGGACAGATCCAGCCAGTCGCTCAAGGGGATGCGGTAGCGCTCTGCCGCGGCCCGCAAGCGGCCGCCGTGTTCCAACGGTTCAAACAAGCCAGAGCACTCCCCAAAGCAGCGCCGCACCCAGCAGCCACACGGCCACAGCGCGACAGACCAGGCCCAGCGCCCGTGTAATATCCTCAGCCGCGGGCGCGCGGCCCTGCCCCAGCACCGGCCGTTCCCGCCACTGGCCGTGGTAGCAGGCACCGCCCCCCAGACGCAACCCCAGGGCGCCGGCGCCGGCGGCCATTACCGGCCCGGCGTTGGGGCTGTCCCAGGCGGGCGCTTGCAGGCGCCAGCAGTCCAGCGCCGGATGAAAGCGGCCGGCCACAGCGTAACTCAGCGCGGTGAGGCGGGCAGGGATGAGATTCAAGGCATCGTCCAGCCGCGCCGCGGCCCGGCCAAAGTCCCGGTAGCGGGGGGTGCGGTAGCCCCACATGGCATCCAGGGTGTTCACCAGCCGGTACAACACCGCCCCCGGCGCCCCCGCCAGCAGGAACCAAAACAGCACGCCGAACACAGCGTCATTGCCGTTTTCCAGCACCGATTCCACCGTGGCAGCGGCAAGCTGGGTATCGTTCATTTGCGCGGTGTCCCGGCTCACCAGCATCGCCACCGCGCGGCGCGCGGCGGCCACATCACCGCTTCGCAGGGGCCGGCAGA
Source organism: Gammaproteobacteria bacterium (assembly GCA_011375345.1). Lineage (NCBI taxonomy): Bacteria > Pseudomonadati > Pseudomonadota > Gammaproteobacteria > Gammaproteobacteria bacterium. Next base: position 797 of record DRLM01000003.1, on the reverse strand, counting down.
CCGCCCGCGCGTGGGCGCTCAGACTGGCCAGCCCCAGGGCGAAACAGAGCGCCAGCAGTTCCACCGGCGCGCCAACGTAGGGCAGGTTCGATGCGATTGCCACGGCCGCAACAAAAGGTGCCACCACCAGCAGCAGTGCCACAATACCGGCAAAGCCGCCTGGCAACGCCAACCCCCCCCGTTGAATTAAAGGGGGCAGGGGGGATTTATCCACCAACAAATTCTCCCCGATCCCTTCTTTTTCAAACAGCGGGCTGGTCACCGTGCGACCACCCGGCGCAGCAGGGTTCAAGCGCCGCTCGAGCGCAGCAGCCAGGCGGCCAAACCCGATCAGGGGATGCCAGCGCCGCGGTTCCCCCACCAGCCAGTCCAGGGCCAAACCTAGGGCGGGCAGGAGCAGCCCACTCATCGTTGTCTCTCCCTTTGGGACAGAGAGAGCAGCAAGAAGAAATGCCGAGCCGGAAACCGTACTCCACCTCGGGTTGCAGCCAACTCACCCAACGGTTCAGCCCGGGAGCCGCTGGCGGTGATAAGCGAGTTCGTCCACCGGCGCCCCGCCCACCAGATGCCGGGCGGTGATCCGGTCCAGATTTGCCGGCGTGGTGTTGCAATAGCACATTCCATTTCCAGCATCCTGTTATTGGCTCACCCTGGCAAGTTGCTGCCGCGCCGTCTCAAAGGCATCCCACCCCGAAGGGGGGACTGTCCCGTCCGGCGCCTTGACCAGCAGCAGATAAAACACCGGCTCGCCCCCCTTGTCCACGAAATACACTCCGGCGGCACGCCCACCTCCGCCT
>DRLM01000002.1 GCA_011375345.1 Gammaproteobacteria bacterium | reverse complement strand
TTGTTATAGACCAGTTGCAGCTCGTCGATGAAGTTGCCGGCGTTGTCGGACGCGGCTTTCATGGCCACCATCCGCGCCGCTTGCTCACTGGCGACGTTTTCCACCACCCCCTGATAAACCAGCGATTCGACATAACGCATGAGCAGATTGTCCAAAACATCTTTCGCTTCGGGCTCGTAGAGATAGTCCCAGTGATGCTTGAGGGATTCATCTTCCACGCCCTGAATGGGCAGGAGCTGCAACACTTCCGGCTTTTGAGTCATGGTGTTGACGAAGTCATTGTAGGACAGGAACAAGCGGTCGATGCGACCCTCGTTATAAGCGTCCAGCATGACCTTTACCGTGCCGATCAAATCGGCGATGCGGGGCGCATCGCCCAGATGAGACGTTTTGCCGATGATGCGGGCGCCAAGGCGTTTGAAATAGGCCTCGCCTTTGGCGCCGATGGTGCACACATCGATCTCCACGCCTTTGTCCTGCCATTCTTTCATGGCGCGCACGGTGGCTTTGAACAGGTTCACATTCAGGCCACCGCACAGACCCCGGTCGGTGGAAATCAAGATGAAACCCACCCGCCTGGCGTCCCGCTCGCTCATGAAGGGATGCTTGTATTCCGGATGGGCATGGGCCAGATGACCCACCACATTACGCATCTTCTCAGCGTAAGGCCGGCTGGCAGCCATGCGGTCCTGCGCCTTGCGCATTTTGCTGGCCGCGACCATTTCCATGGCTTTGGTGATCTTCTGAGTATTCTTGATACTCTTGATCTGGGTACGTATTTCTTTGCCGACGGCCATTAGCTCAGCCCCCGCTTACCAGACACTGTTTTTCTTGAACGACTCGATGGCCGCCCGCAGCTTGCCGGCGATTTCATCGTTGAAATTGCCGGTGCTGTTGATGTCATCCACCAGTTCCTTGTGTTCAGCGTTCATGTAGCTGTGCAAAGCGGCTTCAAAATCGCCAATCTTTTTCAGGTCCACGTCATCGAGGAAACCTTCGTTGGCGGCAAACAGGGACACAGCCTGCTCGGCGATACTGAGCGGAGAATACTGTTTCTGCTTCATCAGCTCGGTGACCCGCTGGCCCCGCTCCAGCTGCTTGCGGGTGCTGTCGTCCAAATCAGAAGCAAATTGGGCGAAGGCCGCCAGTTCGCGGTACTGCGCCAGATCCAAACGCACACCGCCGCCCAGCTTCTTGATGATCTTGGTTTGCGCCGCACCGCCGACACGGGAAACCGACAAGCCGGCGTTTACCGCGGGACGGACACCGGCATTGAACAGATCGGTCTCCAGATAAATCTGGCCGTCGGTGATAGAGATGACGTTGGTGGGCACGAAGGCCGACACGTCACCGGCCTGGGTCTCGATGATGGGCAGCGCGGTCAAGGAGCCGGTCTTTCCTTTCACTTCACCGTCTGTGAATTTTTCCACGTAGTGGGCGTTGACCCGCGAGGCCCGCTCCAGCAAGCGGGAGTGCAGGTAGAACACGTCACCGGGATAAGCCTCGCGGCCCGGCGGACGACGCAGCAACAAAGACACCTGGCGATAAGCCCAGGCCTGCTTGGTGAGATCGTCATAAATGATCAGCGCATCTTCGCCGCGGTCGCGGAAGTACTCACCCATGGCGCAGCCGGCATAAGGCGCGATGAATTGCAGGGCAGCCGGGGTGGAGGCACTGGCCGCGACGATGATGGTGTGATCCAGAGCGCCGTGCTCCTCCAGCTTGCGCACCACGTTGGCGATACTGGAAGCCTTCTGGCCCACCGCCACGTAGATACATTTAACGCCGGTGCCTTTTTGGTTGATGATGGTGTCGATGGCCACCGCTGTTTTACCGGTCTGGCGGTCGCCGATGATCAGCTCCCGCTGGCCACGGCCGATGGGGATCATTGCGTCGATGGCTTTGAGACCGGTCTGCACCGGCTGGTCCACCGACTGGCGGTCGATAACACCGGGGGCGATCTTTTCGATGGGAGAGCTGGCCGCCGCATCGACCGGGCCTTTGCCATCTATAGGGTTACCCAGGGAATCCACCACCCGCCCGAGCAGGGCGGGGCCGACAGGCACCTCCAGAATACGCCCGGTGCATTTGACCGTGTCGCCTTCGGAAATGTGCTCATACGGCCCGAGCACCACCGCGCCGACGGAGTCGCGCTCCAGGTTCAGCGCCATGCCGAAGGTGTTGCCGGGAAATTCTATCATCTCACCGTACATGACGTCGGTAAGACCGTGTATGCGCACGATGCCGTCAGTCAGGCTGACGACCGTACCCTCGTTGCGGGCTTCGGTGGTGGCCTCGAAGTTTTCGATGCGCTTTTTAATTAGTTCGCTGATCTCCGCAGAATTCAGTTGCATGATCGTTGTCCTCTTAAACGACTCAGTGGGACAGTGCCAGGCGCAGTTTGGAAAGCTGCGCCGTTACTGACCCGTCGATAACCAGATCCCCGGCGCGAATCACGGCGCCGCCAAGCAAGCTCTCGTCCACCTCAAAATGCAGGACGACCGCGCGACCCAGGCGTTTTTCCAGGGCCGCGGCCAGGCGTTCCCGCGCAGCCTCTTTGATGGGCGCGGCGGAGGTGACTTGCGCGTCAATTTTTTGCTCGGCGTCCGCTTTTTTCGCTTCAAACAGTTGGGCGATTTCCGGCAGCAAGCTCACCCGACCGTTCTCGACCAAAAGCCGAATCAGGTTCTTGCCACCCTCGGAGAACTTGTCTCCACCGATATCCAACAGCAGCTCCGCCAGGGTGCGCTTGGGAATGCGCGGGTTGCCAATCAAGCCTTGCACGTCCGGAACGCGGACCATGTCGGCGGCGAACTTCAGGCTTTCTGACCACGCGTCCAAGGCGTCTTGGACGCACGCCAGCTCGAAGACCGCCTCCGCGTAGGGGCGGGCGATAGTCGTTTTTTCTGCCATGGGTAGTGCCTAGAGTTGCGCCACGAGCGACTTGACCAGATCGTCATGCGCCTTGGCGTCTATCTCCCGCTTCAGGATTTGCTGCGCGCCCAATACCGCCAGTTCGGCAACCTGGCCGCGCAGTTGTTCCCTGGCCTGGTTGACCTCGCGCTCGATATCCGCCTTGGCGGCGGCAATCAAACGCTCACCTTCCTCGCGCGCGCTGACCTTGGCCTCTTCGATGATTTCCGCACCGCGCTTTTCAGCCTGGGCGAGGATATCAGCGGCCTGGCTCTTGGCATTGCGCAAAGCTTCTTTGGCGTGCTCCTCCGCCAGGGCCAGTTCGTGCTTGCCTTTTTCGGCGGCAGACAACCCATCAGCGATGCGTTTTTGCCGGTCTTCCAGCAGCTTGGTGACGGGCCCCCACAGCACCTTGTTGACGAACCAAATCAGCAGCACGAAGGCCGCAATCTGCCCGATCAGGGTGGCTGTAATATTCACATTCAGTTCCTCGTCTTAAATGCGCTTTCCGCTGAAGCGCCGACCAAAACCCTTAGCCACCGATGGCCGACAAAGCCGACTCTAGCGCGCCTACGAAGGGGTTGGCGAACAGGAACCACATGGCAAAGGCCAGAATAATGAAGGGGAACGACTCCATCAGTCCGGCGAAGATGAACATATTGGTCATCAGTGCGGGACGCATTTCAGGTTGACGCGCAATGCCTTCCAAAGTCTTGGCACAGATCAGGCCCCAGCCGATGGCCGAGCCCAGGCCGGCAGCGGCGAGAATCACGCCCACGCCGACAGCGGTGTAAGCGTAGATGGAAGTGAGCATTTCAGGTGTCATGTTGCTAGCCTCCTAGAAAGAGTATTGTTGAGCTTGAAAAACCGATGCGAAAAAACTAGTGATCCTTGGTGTGGGCCATGCCCAGATAAACAATGGTCAACACCATGAAAATAAAGGCCTGCAGGGTGATCACCAACAAGTGGAAGATCAACCAGCCCAGGTCGAGCACCGCCTGCAAGGGTAAAATCAACAGCGCACCCAAACCGATGGTGACCGTGCCGCCAATCAAGGCGATCAGCAGGAACACCAGCTCGCCGGCAAACAGGTTGCCGAACAGACGCAGGGCCAGGCTGAGGGGCTTGGCCAATTCCTCGATGACGGTCATGACGATATTCACCGGCACCAGGTACTTGCCGAAGGGGTGAAACAGAAACATCTTGAGATAGCCCACCGGGCCCTTGACCTTGATGTTATAGAACACGATCAAAACGAAGACCGTGAGGGACATGGCCAGGGTGGTGTTGAGGTCCGTGGTGGGCACCACCTTGAGATAGTCCACCCCCAGGGCACCGCCGATGGCCGGCAGCAGGTCCACCGGAATGAGGTCCATGAAATTCATCAACCACACCCACACAAAAATGGTGAGAGCCAGGGGGCCGATGATGGGATTGTACCCGGGGAAGGTGTCTTTGATCTGGCCGCTGACGAAATCCAGAATGGACTCAACAAAGTTCTGAAAGCCGCCCGGCACATCGGGGTTCAGCTTGCGGCTCAGGTTCCAGCCGGCGAACACCACCAGCGTGGCCAGCAGGTAACTGAAGAACAAGGTATCGAGGTGGAAGGCCCAGAAACCGGCAGCCTGGTGGGTGACCGGATCGCAATCGCCCACACAAAGGTTGGTCAGGTGGTGCTGGATGTACTCAACGGTGCCCCCACCGCCCGAAGGCTGTGTCGCGTCGCTCAAGAGTCATGCTCCTTATAAATTTCTAAATTTGTTATCAAGGGCGCGCGCGCCAAAAATGTACACCAGCTGCGCGCCGAGAAATCCTGCAACCACCGGCAAGGGGTCGAGTTTCAACAGACCCAGCCCGGCTGCGAACAGGGCCAGCACCAACACAAAGCGCAATGCGGCGCCCAAGTAGAGGATCAGCATGCTTTTGGTGCGGCTTTCCGCGGCAGCGTCCGTGGCCCTGGCCACGCCGCGCCCAAGCAGAAAAGCCAGCACGACGCTGATCAGGCCGCCGTACGCTGCAGAGGCCGCCGCCCAGTCAGTCTTGCCGATCAGAAACCCCAGCGCCACGATGCCGCTGACCGTCAGTTGCAGCGTCATGATCTTGCGGCTGGCGGCGGCAATGCCGTTCGCGGTCTTGTTCAACGCCATCCTCGAAGCTTGCACTCAGCAGCGCATGGGCTTTGAGGGTTCCGCCGACAAAGCCCAGCACGCCCAGCGAGAGCATGAATATCGGCGGCGTACCCAGCACATGGTCCAGACCCCAACCCAATAAAAAACCGGTGATCACCATGGCCGCGAGGTGCGTCCCCACGCCCGCCATGAGTATCCCGGCGCCCTTGGGCTTGTGCATGATTGAGGGATCCGATAAGACGCGAAAGTATACGCGCGCCTGGGCCCAGCCAGCAAGCTATGTGGCGGGAACAGTCCTGCCCCGGTGACGGCGCGCAGTATAAAGACCCCGGCGCGCGGGGTCAACGGAAATTCGGGACGGTCTGTTCCGTTGTCCCGATCGAGACCGGCGCCGCCCGAGGTGGGTCAGGGCCGGTCACAAAGCCCTGCCGGACATCACCGAAAACGAGGCAACAACGGCCCTGAGGAGCGCATCCGCCGAGGCAGGGCTAGGCGCTCATTTCACGTGCGCCAAAATCCCCTCAAGCTCATCGAGGCTGTTGTAATGAATCACCAGCTTGCCCTTGCCCTTGCCCGACTGGCGCACGTGCACGGCGGCGCCCAGGCGTTCCGACAGCTCGTCCTGCAGGCGGCGCACATCCGGGTCTTGCGGTGATGCCGGGGTGGCGGCTGCGGGGGGCGCGGTGAGCTTGCGCACCAGGCTTTCCGTTTCGCGCACCGAGAGCCCCTTGGCCACAACGATACGGGCGGCGTCGGTCTGGGCGGCGCCCTGCAGGGCCAGCAGGGCGCGGGCGTGGCCCATTTCCAGGTCGCCCTTTTCCAGCAGGCGTTTGACGTCGTCATCGAGTTCCAGCAAACGCAACAGGTTGCTCACTGCTGCGCGGGAACGGCCCACGGCCTGGGCGACTTCCTGATGGGTCAGACCGAATTGTTCAATCAAACGCTTGAGGGCAACGGATTCTTCGATGGGGTTGAGGTCTTCCCGCTGGATGTTTTCGATCAGCGCCATGGCCATGGCGGCCTGCTCGGAAACATCGCGCACCACCGCCGGGATGTCCTGCAAACCCGCCAGCTGGGCGGCGCGCCAGCGGCGTTCGCCGGCGATGATTTCGTAGACGCCGTCTTTGGGTTTGACAACAATGGGCTGGACCACGCCCTGGGCACGGATGGACTCCGCCAGTTCCTCCAGCGCCTCAGGCTGGATGGCCATGCGCGGCTGATAGGGGCCGCGCCGGATCAAATCCACGGGAAGCGTTTTGAGTTGGCCGTCCAGGGCCCGGGCGGCCGCTTCGGTACCGGGCGCGCCGGGCTCCACCCCGCTCAACAGCGCATCCAGGCCGCGCCCCAAACCCCGTTTCTTTGCAGCCATTGCTAATAAACCGCAGTTTCTTCAGGCACCACCAGCGGCGGCGTGGGCCTGGCCCCTTCCCGGCGCAGCATCTCGCCTGCCAGGGCCAGATAGGCCTGGGCGCCCCGGGACAGCCGGTCATAGAGCAATACGGGCAAACCGTGGCTGGGCGCCTCGGCCAGGCGCACGTTGCGCGGAATGACGGTGCGGTAGACCCGGTCGCCGAAATGCTCCACCAATTGGGCGGACACATCATTGGCCAGCTTGTTGCGCGGATCGAACATGGTGCGAAGCACGCCTTCCACGTGCAAATCAGGATTGAGCGCGGTTTTGATTTTGTCCAACGTGCCCAGCAGGGCCGACAACCCTTCCAAAGCATAGTATTCGCACTGCATGGGAATAATCACCCCCGCGGCGCAGACCAAACCGTTCAGGGTCAGCATGTTCAGGGAGGGGGGACAGTCAATGAGCACATAGTCGTACTGCGCCGCCTGGTCCACCAGAACACGGCGCAGGCGCTGCTCGCGTTGGGGCTGGTCCAGCAAGCCCACTTCCGCGGCGGTGAGATCGGCGTTGGCGGGCAGGATATCGTAGCCGGGCGTGCCGGTGCGCAACACCACGGCGCCGAAACCGGCCTCCCCCATGAGCAGCTCGTAGACAGACTGCGTCAAGGTGTATTTGTCCACCCCGCTGCCCATGGTGGCATTGCCCTGGGGGTCGAGGTCCACCAGCAACACCCGGCGGTGAGTGGCGGCCAGGGAGGCGGCGAGATTGACGCTGGTCGTGGTCTTGCCCACGCCCCCTTTCTGGTTCGCAATGGCGATGATTTTGCCCACAGGTGTAAGTGACCTTAGCTAGTGCTGTGGCAGGGATTATAAGCCACCGGCCCGCAAACGCCATATTCGGCGGTGATTTACCGGGGATTTTGCCGGATCCGGATGATGTGCCGCTGCCCGCGCAACCCAGGCACGGTGACGGGATGGAGACCCGCGACGCCGCAGTCATGGGGCAGGTCGCGGAGTTCCTGCCCGGGATCGCGGGCTTTCAGCAGCAACCATTGGCCACCCGGCCGGATGAGTGGCCGGGTGAGGTCCAGCAGTTCGGCCACCGTGGTCATGGCGCGGCTGGTGATGGTGTGGAAGCCTTCTTGCGGGCGGTAGAGTTCCACCCGGCTGCTGACCACCGTCACATTGCCCAGGCCCAGTTCCGCGACGGCCTGGTTCAAAAAGCGGGTTTTTTTGGCGACGCTGTCCAGCACCACCACCTCCAGCGCAGGCTGGGCAATGGCCAGGGGAATGCCGGGCAGACCGGCGCCACTGCCCACGTCCAGCAAACGCGGGCCGTGAACATGGGGCAGGGCGGTGAGGCTGTCCAACAGGTGGCGGGTCACCATATCCGCCGGCTCACGCACCGCGGTCAGGTTGTAGACCCGGTTCCATTTGCGCAGCAAGGCAAGATAGGCCAGCAGGCGCTGCCGCTGACCGGCGGTGAGGGGCAGGCCCAGGGTGTCGATGCCGCGCTCCAGACGGCGGGCCGGCTCACCGCTCTCGCTCGCCCCATGGCTCATCGGGCTGGATTCACTCCGCCCAACAGACCTGATCGCGCCCGCCGCGCTTGGCCTGGTAGAGCGCCCGGTCGGCCTCTTGCAGCATGCCGGCCATGATGCGGGGAGCGCTTTGGGCTGCGCGGCGCACGGCGCGGATGTCATGGTCGGCGCAGCGCCAGGTGCAGCCACCGAGCGAGGCGGTCAGGCGAACTTCGCCCTCAGGATGGTTGAAGCGCAGGGCGGCCACCGCGCCGCGCACCCGTTCAGCGGCGATGCGGCCGCTGTCCTCCCCGGTTTCCGGCAGAACCAGGCACATTTCCTCGCCACCCACCCGGGCCGCCACGTCGGAACCGCGCAGGGTGCTTTTCAACACGCCGGCGACCGACTGCAATACGGTGTCGCCGAACAGATGGCCGTAGTTGTCGTTCAAGTGCTTGAAATGGTCCAGGTCGATCATGACGATCGACAAAGGCTGGGCGGACCGGCTGTGGCGGGCAATCTCTGCCGGCAGCAACTCCTCGAACCGGCGCCGGTTCACCAGGGCGGTGAGGGAGTCATAGTAGGCCAGTTGCGCCAGGCGCTGGTAGGCTTGCAACAGTTCTTCCGCCAGCCGCTCCCGCTCCCGCAGGGCCCGTTCGAGACGACGGGCTGCATTGGGCGCGCCACGCTGGCTTTGTATCAGGCGGCGGTTGGCATTGTCCAGCACTTTGTCGAAAGCCTGCTGCGGCGCCACCCGCACCCCCAGAGCCGCTGCCGCCGCCGTGACCCCCTGGGGCAGCGCTTCGAACAGGGCTTCGCTTTGCTGCTGGGTCAGGCAGAAGTCGTCCGCCATCAGTTTGCGGCAGTGGGCCGCGGCCAGGCGCTTGTCCTCGGCGTTGTACACCGCGGCAATCCAGTCGGCGCAGGCGGCGATGCGCGCCAGGGTGGCGCTGGCAGGGGGAAGATCATCCAGGGCCCGGTCATGGTGGCGGGCCAGAGGTAGGTGCAGCTCTTCCGGCAGGGCCCAGGATCGGGCCAGTTCCCGGGCCACTTGGTCGTGGGTAACACCAAACAGCTCCCGCTCCAACACCAGCCGTTGGTCCGGGTTCATGCCGCACATACGCGACCAGGTGGCGGCCTGTTGGGGCCGGGACTGAAGCAAGACCATCAGGCCCACGTCCTGCAACAGGGCAATGGTGAAGGCCTCCCCGGGCTCGGCGGATACCGCCTCGGCCAGCAGGTGTGCGCCCACGGCGCGTTGCAGCACCGTCTCCCAATAGGTCAGGGCGTCCGGCTCGGGGAGGGGATGGCTGCGGAGACTCTCCCGGGCGGAAAAGAACAGCACGAAATTGCGCAGGGCCCGCATACCCAAGGCAGCAACCGCCTGGGCGATGGTGCTCACGGACCGGCCCCCGCCAAAAAACGGGGAATTGGCGAGGCGCAACAGCTCCGCCACCAGGGCGGCATCATGGCCAATGGCCGCTTCCAGGGTGCACCCGTCAATATCGGGATCGGCACAGGCATGCAGCACCCGCAGGACGACGGCGGGAGGGGTGGGTAAATCGGAAGGCGCCAGGGCGGAACAGCGGGCTTGTACGGTGGCGGCGGTGCTCATAAACAAATCCTCATCCCAAACCCGGGGGAATGCCGCTTGCGGTACGTTTTGACCGGCGCCGTATTCAACGGCGGACCGCCGGGAATTTTTAGGCCGGCGGGAACGCTCAGTTCAGACGAACCCAGTTCACTTGGTTGCGACCGGAATTTTTTGACAGGTACAACGCCTTGTCGGCCGCTTCCAGCAGCGATTTCATGATGTCATCGGCTGCGGCCCGGGTACGGCTGCTGCCGTGCCAGGTGCTGCCACCCAATGAGACGGTCAGGCGCACATCCCCGTGACCCCCTTGCAGGATCCGGCCTTCTACCGAGGCACGCAAGCGTTCGGCGGCAGTTTTACCCCCTTCGGCCGATGTATCGGGCAACAACAGGCAAAGCTCGTCGCCCCCCAGGCGGCCGCCGGCATCGCTGGCCCGCAAGGTGGCACGCACCGCGTCCGACACGGCGGCCAAAGCGGCATCGCCCAGGGCGTGGCCATGGGTGTCGTTGATGGTTTTGAAATGATCGATGTCCAGCGCAACCACCGACAGCGTTTGGCCGGCGCGCCCGTGGCGCAGCACTTCGCGACAGAACAAATCTTCGAAGCGACGCCGGTTGACCAACCGCGTCAGCGGGTCAAAAAAGGCCAGCCGGGCGACGCGCTCGTAGGCCTCCAGCAACTCTTCCGCCAGCCGCTCGCGGGCGGCCAAGGCGGTCTCCAGCCTGGCATGGCCCCCTTCCCCCTGCCCGCCCACCACCAGGCGCCGGTTGGCATCGGCCAACACATCCGTGAGGGGGCTTTGCCGGCCGATATTGACACCCAGGGCCAGGGCGGCGTCTTCCACACCTTTTGGCAAAGCGGCCAGCAGGGCATCAATTCTGTGCTGGTCCACCCCGAGGGTTTCACAAATACGGCGCCGGCAACACACCAGCGCCAGCCGTTTGTCGGTGGCGGAATAAACGGCCGCCATCCAGTCTGAGCAGGCGGCAATCCGGGCCAGGCGTTGGACGCCAGGATCTTGATCGTCCCATTCCAGGCAATGGTGCGCGGCCCAGGGAATGGTCAGTTCCTCGGGCAAGTGCCAGTTTTCCCCCAGCAGCTGTCCCACTTTGTCATGGGTGATACCGAACAATTCCTGCTCCAGGTGGTAACGCTCGTCAGGATCGGCAGCGCACAGGGTGTCCCAATGCTGAACAGCGTGGGGATAGACGATAAACAAGGCCAGCAGACCCAGGTCTTGAAGCAGGCCCAGGGTAAACGCTTCTTCGGCGTCGGCCCCTACCGCCTCCGCGAGTGAACGGGCGCTCACGGCCCGACGCAGGGACTGGTCCCAGAATTTGAGCAGGTCGAAATTGGGAATGGGGTGGGCCCGCACGGTTTCCCTGGCCAGAAACATCAAAGCGATGTGGCGCAGCGTGTCCTGACCCAGCAGCATGATGGCCTGATTCAGCTTGGTGACCGGCTGGCGCAAGCCATACAAGGGTGAGTTGACCATGCGCAGCAGTTCCGCCACCAGGGTCGCATTCTGGCCGATGATTTTTTGCAGCTGGGGCGCACTGATATCGGGGTCGGCGCAGGCCTTGACAAGGCGCAGGGCCACATCCGGGGGGGAAGGCAGATCACGGGGATTGAGTTGGCCTAAGGTGCCCATCGTCATCGCTGTCCTCCCTTATGCGGTACTGGCGGGTGCCCTCGCACCCATGATGTCCTTAAGTCTTCGGTTCAGGCCATACGCCGCAATGGCCCGAGGCGTCGCTTTTTCAAGTGCACCAGCAGCAATGAAACGGCCGCTGGGGTCACCCCCGGAATCCGCCCCGCCTGGCCCACAGTGAGCGGCCGCACCTGTTGCAGCTTCTCGGTGACTTCGGCCGACAGCCCCCTGACCTCGGTGTAGTCGAGATCCCCGGGCAGGGCGGTGTCTTCCTGCTGGCGGTTGCGGGCGACCTCGGCCTGCTGGCGTTCGATGTAGCCGGCGTAGCACGCCTGGATGTGCACCTGCTCCGCTACCTCGGGGTCGGCCACGCCGGGGCCGAGGCCGGGCAGGCTCATCAATGCCCGGTAGCTGACACCGGGCCGCCGCAGCAATTCCAGCGCCGTGACGTCCTGGCTCAAGGGCCCCCCCAACACCGTGTGGGCAAAGGCTTGTGGAAGCTCTCCCGCTTTGATCCGGCAGCGGGCCAGGCGCTGTTGCTCCTGCTCCAGGGCAGTGCGTTTTTCGTTGAAGCGGCGCCAGCGCTGCTCGTCCACCAGACCCAGCTCACGGCCGATGGGGGTGAGGCGAAAATCGGCATTGTCCTCCCGCAACAACAAACGGTACTCCGCCCGGCTGGTGAACATGCGATAGGGCTCCTGGGTGCCGCAGGTGGTGAGATCGTCCACCAGCACCCCCAGATAGGCCTGGTCCCGCCGCGGCGTCCACGGGGCTTCGCCGCGCACCTTGAGGGCGGCGTTGATCCCCGCCAGCAGGCCCTGGGCGGCCGCCTCCTCGTAACCCGTGGTGCCGTTGATCTGACCGGCAAAAAACAGCCCGTCTATGCACTTGGTTTCCAGCGACGGCTTGAGGTCCCGCGGATCGAAATAGTCGTATTCGATGGCATAACCGGGGCGCGTGATGTGGGCCTGTTCGAAACCGGGAATGGAACGGACCAGCTCGCACTGCACGTCGAAGGGCAGGCTGGTGGAAATGCCGTTGGGATAAACTTCGGTGGTGTTCAGGCCCTCCGGCTCGACGAAAATCTGGTGGGCATCTTTGCCGGCAAAGCGCACCACTTTGTCTTCGATGGAAGGACAATAGCGCGGCCCCACCCCCGCAATCACACCCGCGTACAGGGGGGAGCGGGACAAGCCGGCGCGGATGATGTCATGGGTGCGCGCGGTGGTGTAGGTGATATGGCACACCTGCTGCGGGGGATGGTCGTCGGCATGACCCAGAAAAGAGAAAACCGGCACCGGCGTATCCCCGGGCTGTTCCCGCAGCTTGCTGTAGTCGATGCTGCGGCCGTCTAAGCGCGGCGGGGTGCCTGTTTTGAGGCGGCCCACCCGCAGGGGAAGTTCCCGCAGACGCGCCGCCAGCCTTTGGGCCGGGGGATCACCCGCCCGGCCGCCGGGGTGGTTGGTCAGACCCACGTGGATGCAACCGCCCAAAAACGTGCCCACCGTCAGGACCACGGTGGGCGAGCGAAACGGCAGCCCCATCTGGGTGAGCACGCCCGCCACGTTCCCGCCCTCGATGAGCAGATCGTCCACCCCTTGTTGAAACAAGGTCAGATTGGGCTGCTGTTCCAGGACGGTGCGCACAGCCTGTTTGTACAAGGACCGGTCTGCCTGGCAGCGGGTGGCACGCACCGCAGGACCTTTGCGGGCGTTGAGCGTGCGGAACTGGATTCCGGCGCGGTCAGCGGCCCGTGCCATCACCCCGCCCAGGGCATCGATTTCCTTCACCAGGTGGCCCTTGCCGATGCCGCCTATGGCCGGGTTGCAGCTCATCTGGCCCAGGGTGTCGATGTTTTGGGTCAATAACAATGTGCGCGCACCGCTGCGCGCCGCTGCGAGCGCGGCTTCGGTACCGGCATGACCGCCCCCGACGACGATAACGTCAAACTGCTGTGCAGACTGCATGGGAAATATATGCGCGGAAAAGATAACAATGGATTGTAATCAAAAAGTTGGGGGAACGTCCAAGGCGGAAGGTAAATTTTTTGTAAGGCGTCAGCGCAGCCCGGACGGCCCGCTGCCGGTGATCTGCCCTTCAGGGCGCGGCGCCACGGGCCGATAAACAGAGCGGGGACTTGGCAACGATACGAGGGGACGCTTATGCACAGGCAAAGCGGACTGAGTCTGGTTGAAATCGTTCTGCTGATACTGGTCGTCGGCGTCATCGCCAGCATGGCCATTCCACGCTTCGTGAGCCCCGATGCTTCTTCGCAACGGCTCGCCATCGATGCCCTGGCGGGCCATCTGGCCAGTGCCTCGGTCATGAATTACGCCCGCGAGCAAGCGCATCCCGGCGAGGGCGTGCCAGTGTTCAATTGCGCGCAAACCGTGCGACTGTTGAATCGGGGGGAACTGCCTGAAGGTTACAGCATCTTCAAAACCCCTCTGGGTACCGTGGAAGGAGATTCGGCACAGTGCACCCTCACCGGACCGATGGACACGCGGGCGGTGTTTCGGGCGATTCACGTCGATCCGGCCATTTGAGGACGGCCACGGGTCGCTTATTTTCCGATACAAAATTCAGCAAATATTTTTCCCAGCAACTCATCGGGGGTCACTTCGCCGGTGATTGTTCCCAGGTGCCGCTGCGCTAAGCGCAGCTCTTCGGCAAACAGCTCATTCCGGTTCTGATACAGGTGGCTTCTGGCCTGCCGGAAACAGCCGGCGGCCGCATCCAAAGCGTCCAGATGGCGCCGCCGCGCGACGAAAACACCTTCCGTGGTCATGGCCCCGCTGGCAGTCCCCACCAGGTGGCGTTTCAGTACCTCCAGGCCGGTGCCGCCAGTGGCTGAAACACTGTAGCCGTCTCGCCCGCCATGGGGACGGGGTCCGGCCTGCCGGCCGGACAGATCAATCTTGTTGTGCACCACGGTGACCGGCACCGATGCCGGCATGGCGGTCAGCAGGGCCTCGTCCTCGCTGCCCCAGGGCGCGGTGTCGTCCCGGACCAGCAGTATCCGGTCGGCCTGCGCCATTTCGGCCCGGGCCCGCGCAATGCCCGCTTGTTCCACCGGATCGACACCCTCGCGCAATCCGGCCGTGTCGACGATGTGCAGGGGAATGCCGTCGATATGCAGATATTCCCGTACCAGATCCCGGGTGGTGCCGGCTACCGGTGTGACTATCGCGCAGTCACGCTCGGCCAGGGCGTTGAGCAGGCTGGACTTGCCGGCGTTAGGCCGCCCGGCAATGACCACTTTGATGCCGTCGCGCAGCAAGCGGCCCTGGCGGGCGCCCTGGCGCAATTGCTGCAGGGCATTGTCCGCCTCGTCCAGGGTTTGCCGCAGCTGCTCATCTTGCAAAGGATCGATATCGTCTTCAGGAAAATCAATGCTCGCTTCCACGCACGTCCGCAACCAGGTGAGACGTTGCACCAGGGCGCGGATGCGGTCGGACAGCGCCCCGTCCAGGGCACGCAGCGCCGCCCGGGCGGCGCTGCGACTGCCGCTGGCGATGAGATCGGCCACTGCTTCAGCCTGGGCCAGATCCAGTTTGTCGTTGAGGTAAGCGCGTTCCGTGAATTCACCGGAGCGGGCGTGGCGCGCACCCAGGGCGAGCGCCCGTTCCAGCAACATATCCAATACCACGGGGCCACCGTGGCCATGCAGCTCCAAAACGTCTTCACCAGTGTATGAATGGGGCGCGGGGAAATAGAGGGCCAGGCCGTGGTCGATGGGCGCGTCGTCATGGCCGCGAAACGGCAGGTAGCTGGCGTGGCGGGGCGGTGGCAGCATCCCCAGCATCCCGCGGGCTATTGCGGCAGCACGGGGGCCGGATATGCGGATGATGCCGATGCCGCCGCGTCCCGCGGGCGTGGCCACGGCGGCGATGGTATCGGTCAGCTCGGTCATGGTCGCCGATGCAGGGATGTCCTCAGCCGGTCTTGACGTTCACCGCATCCAGCTCGCGCATCACGTACCATTGCTGGGCGATGGACAGCGTGTTGTTGCTGACCCAGTAGAGCACCAGACCCGCCGGAAAGAAGGCAAAGAACAAGGTGAAGATAAACGGCAGCGCCATCAGTATTTTCGCCTGCAGGGGGTCGGGCGGCGGCGGATTGAGTTTCTGCTGAATGAACATCGTGGCGCCCATGAGCAGGGGCAGCACGTAATAGGGATCTTTGACCGAGAGATCCTGAATCCAGAGTGCGAAGGGCGCCTGGCGCAACTCAATGCTTTCCAGCAATACCCAGTACAGGGCGATGAATACCGGTATCTGGATGAGTATGGGCAGACAGCCGCCCAATGGATTGACCTTCTCCTTCTTATAGAGCTCCATCATCGCCTGCCCCAGGCGCTGGCGATCTTCACCATAGCGTTCCTTGAGTTGAACGAACTTCGGCTGCAGTTTGCGCATTTTCGCCATGGAGCGGTAACTGGCGCGGGAGGGTATGTAGAACAACAGCTTGACCAGAAAGGTCAGCACGATGATGGACACGCCCCAGTTGCCCACCAGGTAATGGATGCCTTCCATGAGCAGGAACAGCGGCTTGGAAATGAAGGTCAGCCAGCCGTAATCCACGGTAAGGTCCAGGTTGGGCGCCGCCGCTTCCAGCCGGTGTTGCAGCTTGGGTCCGACGAACAAACGCGAACTGAATTCCCCTTCGCTGCCGGACGCCACGGTGAGGGGTGAAGAAATGGCGCCGAGCACGAAGCGGTCGCCGCTCAGGGCCTTGCTGTAGAGGTGATCTGATTCACCCTGGTTCAGCAACCAGGCGGCGACAAAGTAGTGCTGGATCATGGCCAGCCACCCCCCCTTGGTATCTTTGTCAAGGTTGGTCTGCGCCATGTCGTCGAAGGAGATTTTCCGATAGTTGTCGTCGTCGGTGGATATCACGCCGCCGGTATAGGTGTAGAGCAATTTGGACGCGCGCTCGGTTTTTATTCGCTGCAGCTGGCGGTAGCTGCGGCCTTCCCAGGGCGAGGTTGTAGCGTTGTGGACCGTGTGCTTCAGATCAATCACATAACGGTCACGGGTGAAGGTATAGGTCTTAGTGACGGTCAAACCCTTGCCGTCGGTCCACCGCAACGGCACGGTCAGCCGGTCCTGACCGGGGGCAAGCTCGTAGTGGGTCTGGGGCACATCGTACAAGGTGTGGTGGTCTGGTGCGCCGCTGGCCGAAATCAGGCCCGATTGGGCGACGTGGAGTTTGCTCGGCGCGTCATTGAGAAGCCGCACAGGCTTGTCGGGCTGATCCGGGGACACAGGGTAGTCGGGCAGGTCTACAATACGGACGTCACCGCCCAAGGTGTCGATTTCCGCCACCAGGCGGTCAGTCACCACGCGGATGCGTTTGCCTTTTTTCAGTGATTTGCGGGTGACTTCCGGTACCGGGCTGGGGGGCACGGCAGGCACGCTGCCGGCATCCGCCGCAGGGACGGTGGCGCCTGCATCCGGGGCGGGCGGGCCGCTGTCCACGGGCAGCCCAGAGACCTGCGAGGGCGGCGGTGCGGTGGTGTCTCCCCGCCAGGCATCCCACAGCAACAAGGTAACAATGGCGAGAGCGACGAATAAAATAAGCCGTTGGTTATCCATTATGAATGTTCACGTTTTGTCAGTTCGCGTGGCACGGGATCCCAGCCGCCGGCATGCCAGGGATGGCAGCGGCTGACGCGGCGCAAGGTCAGACAGGTGCCGCTGACCAGGCCGTGGCGCCGGTATGCTTCTTCCGCGTAGGCGGAACAGGAAGGCTGGAAGCGGCAATGACGGCCGA
>DRLM01000001.1 GCA_011375345.1 Gammaproteobacteria bacterium | reverse complement strand
TCTGAGTGGCGGCCGCATGCAATTTGGCGGGCCGGGTCCGGAGAAAAACGGCGGCATCAGCGACACCGAACTGCTGTCGCTGATCACCCGCCTCACCGTGGCCTATGAGGACGGCGATTCAAAAACATTGGAAAACCTCTTTGCCGCCAGGGCGCAGACCAACAGCGAGGCGGGCCGGCGCGCCATCGTCAAGTCCTATCGTCGCCTGTTCAATGTCACCGAACAGCGAAAAATGGCCTTGTACGATATCAGCTGGTGGCGTGAAGGCACCATGGCCCTGGGCCAGGGGCGGTTTGAAGTTCGGGTGACGGAAAAGGGCGAAACCGCTTCGTCCCTGTATTCCGGTGATGTCATTGTGCGGGTGGAAAAGCTCAACGGCGCGCCACAGATCACGCAGCTTTACCATCACTATTACCAATAGAACACGGCGCCCGGCAAGGGCATTGAAACAACAGGGTTGTCAACATTAAGGAAGGCCAGCGGTTTGCCGGATGATGCGGTGGGCCGCGTCAGGGACCATGAGTTCGATACTCGCCTGCATAGCCCGTGTCCAGGGCGGCTCGTTGGAGTTTGGACGCGTTCCGTTTGAACTCACAATCACATTTCCCCTGAATATCCGCATGGTCGCCGCGTTCGGGTGAGGGGTGGGTATTGCATGATGGCCTGGGGTTGCGGAAGTCAAAGTTTGAAGGATAAAACATCAATGAACAGGCTTTTGTTAGTGGGTCTTTTTTTGTCCAGCCTGGTGGCAGGCGCGGTGCACGCCGCGCCCATCGGCCTGCCGGAAAACACCGGCCGCATCGGCTTTGCCTGGGGGGGTGAGCGGTTGACGGTGGACGACCCTGATGGCGATACCAAAACCAAAGGCACCATTCGACCCTTCACCCTCGTATACAGCGACTGGCTGCCCCGGGGCGGGTGGCGGTACTGGGGCGAGTTTTATTATCAGCGCACCACTTTGGAGGCCAGCCAGACCGAGGTGGGGCAGGATGTGCGCCAGATCGGCGCCCGCTTCTCGGTGCAAAAGAGCGTGCGTCTGGCCGCGAAGTTCGCGCCCTGGTTCGG
Organism: Gammaproteobacteria bacterium; assembly: GCA_011375345.1. Taxonomy (NCBI): domain Bacteria; kingdom Pseudomonadati; phylum Pseudomonadota; class Gammaproteobacteria; species Gammaproteobacteria bacterium. The sequence continues at coordinate 16,267 of DRLM01000001.1, read as the reverse complement.
CCTGGGGCTGGATGTGTCCCAGGCGCGCTACACCGACCGCCACAAGCTGGACCTGGGCGGCTTTCGCGTGCCGGCGCTGGAGTTTGGCGACCGGACCAAGGTGCATGTCAATGCGCTGGTCAATGTGATCGCCGAATGGAAGCTCAACAGGCGTTGGGCCGTGGGCGCCAAGCTGGAACACTCCCAGCCCCTGGGCGACGGCATTCGTTCCACCAACGCCTCCGCCCTGGTCATGTTCCGTTTCTAGGCGCGCCTGGAGATCAAGCAAATGGGAAAGCAAATGGACGTCAAACGCATTGCAGTGTTGGTGCTGGCCGCCCTGGTGGCCGCATGCGGTGGGGGTGGCGGTGACGCGCCGGAGCGGCCCTTTGGCTCGGTGAGCGGCACGGCGGTGGACGGCATTATCGTCGCCGGCAAGGTCAATGCCCATGCCTTTGGCCGCGCGGGCAAGGGCGGCAAACTGAACGATGACGCCGGACTGACCGACGACAGCGGTGCCTACAGCCTGGCCATCCAGGCCCCCGATCAGCCCGTGCTGCTGGAAGTGACCGGCGGGCGCTATGTCGAAGAAGCCACCGGCGAAGAAGTGGCCCTGGAGCCCGGCCAGTTCCTGCGCGCGGTGGGTTTTTACCGCTCCGGCAAGGCGCTGAACATCATGATCACCCCCTTCACCAACCTGGCCGCCGGCCTGGCCGAATACAAAGTGAGCCAGGGTGTGGATCCCGCCACGGCGATCAATGACGCCCTGGTGGAAATCGAATCGCTGTACGGTTTCAACGTCGCCACCACCCGGCCCGCCAATGTGCTGGTCTCCGGCACCGCCGCCGACCAGGCCGGCAGTGAGCAGCTCTACGGGTTTTACCTGGCCGGCATTTCCGAATGGACCAAGCGCGTCAGCGCCCAGAGCGGCGCGCCCCACGACCAGGGTCTGGTGTCCATCACCCTGGCGCAGATTATGTACAACGACATCCGCGCCGACGGCGTGCTGGACGGCCGCGGTTACCGCTCCACCGATCCGGGCGAAAGCGAAGTGGTGGGTTTGCAGTTCGGCGGCGTCGCCCTCAGCCAGCGGGTCTACCGCACCGAGCTGGCGGAAACCACCCTGGCCTTCGCCCAAAGCGAGCGCAACGGCTCCGGCATCAGCGTGGACAAGCTCACCACCCCGGTGCTCAACCTCGCCACCAAGGCCCATGGCCTGTTCGGTGCCGCGCCCGCTGGCGAGTCACTGGAAGACATCCCCTTCACCATCACCCTGGACCAAGCGGGGCAGTACTTCAGCAGACGCGTCACCTTCACCCCCACCGTAGCGGGAACGGTGCTGCCTGAAAGCGTCCGCTTCGCCCTGGACGACATCGCGCTGGAGGAAGCCGCCAACCCGGCCCGGCCGTCGGTCTCCTTCGACACCCAAGCCTATGCCGACGGCCGCCACACCCTCAGCGTCACCGCCCGGAGCGTGTTTGGCAAGGAGTGGACCGAGGACTTTGAGGTTTACTTTGACAATCGCGTGCCCACCGTCCAGGTGCCCGGCAACATACTCACTAACCAAACCCCCTACCGCCTCGTGGGCACTTACACCGACCCCGAGACCGGTTCCGGGGTGGCCGGCATCACTGTGGGTGGCCAGCCCGCCACGCTGCTGGACCAGTGCCCCGAGGGCGTGGAACAGGGCGGGGCCGACGGCTGCATGAGCGTGGATCTGGATCTCACGCCGGGGGAGAACACCCTGGTGATCACCGTGACGGACAACATCGGCAACAGCAATATTGACGATCCGCTGATGCAACAGGCCATCCGCATCGACCTGGACACCACGGTGCCGCAAATTTTGCCCAGCCCCGCCGGTCACGGCCAGGCACGGGTAAGCATCAACCCGGCCTACGATTGCAGCGCTGAGGCCCAGCCCCTTGAGGATCAAAACGACACCTTGTGCATCGACACCGACGCTTTGGACCTGGGCGATGCCAAAGCGACCCGTGCCGATCTCAGCACGCTGGACTGGCCCTTTTTCGCCTTTACCGTGGAAGACCCGGATCCTGCTGGCACCGGCGTGTTCACGCCGGTGGAGAAACTGACCGTAACCTTGGACTATCTCAAAAACGGCGCGTCCGTGACCACTCGCGAGCTGAAGATAGCGGACGCGGAGAGCAAGGAGTTCATTGTGCCGCTGGCCGCGGAGTGGTTGGGTGAGGAGTGGGTGAATTCAATTCCCGGTGACAAGCATCTGCTGCGTATCGCCGTAGAGGATGAGGCAGGCAATATTGGCACGGTCAAGGAATTTACATTCTCGACCGCTTTTCAGGTGCCTGAGTTGGAGTTGGCTTTTACGGGGTTTGAACAATCGTTCCCCGACGGGTTTGACCCGCTGGATCCCTTTGGTACCCGATCCAGTCTCATGCAGGGGAGCGGTTTTTCCCTGATGGCGAAATACACGCTCAGAAACGTGGCGCAACGGGATGTTTCCGTCTATCTGTCAGAGGACGGTTCCACGCATGTTATGCGGCGAACGTTTACGACCGTGGAGCGGAGGCATATTGCCCGTAAACTGAGGGATGTTGAGTGGGAATTGACGACTGTTCCCAAGCTTGATGTGGCGTGTCCGGGTGAAGACATAAGTTTTCCAGAAGTGCTTACCGTGACGACTGTTTACAATTGGAATGAAGGCAGTGGTCAGTGGGAGCCGTTTGCTATTGAGAGCCAGGAAATTGAAACGGGGATCTCCCTGAATACCGACGACCTGAGTCTTTCGGAGTCCGACAGCGTCAGCGATTGGCGTGTTGAGACCCCAACTTCCATGGCAACCATGGTGGGTGATTCCGACTACAAAGCAAGGCCGCCCATTGTCACCTTGGTGGGCAACGTGATAACGCTTATGGAGGATTACCTGCCTACTGATCCTTCGGTTTCACTCACAGATCCCAACCCTGCTCTGGTGGCAAACTGGGAACTCTCCACGTCGGACGGCAGCAGTTTGGGTTCGTGTAGTGATTTTTTGGGGATACGAAGCAGGGACAAATATTCGTTAGAGTCTACAACGGGGCCTGTGAACACGGTTATCAGACCCGACTTGACAGATGTAGTAAACGTGGAGTCCTCGTCGGACTATTCCGGGGCTGATTTTGAGGTGACCGATCCAGACAGCGGCAGCCAAGTCGCTGAGCCCGTCACCGGCTGGTTTGTTATCCCCAGCGGCCAGACCGTGGAGATCAAAAAGGTGATCACTCCGCCGGCAATGACGCCATATAACGACGGTATCGTTGCTGAAGCGGAAGCTGCCGACGATGCGAACAGTGATTTCGCCGACGATTCGCTCTATTCCAAGAAACGGCTGGATAATGCGGTGTCATGGTTGTTGGACCCGTATTTGGAGGTAACGGCTGTTCATGGCAGCGACTCAGGCAACTTCAACGTCCTTCCGGAAGTCACTCAAAACATAAGTGTTGGCACGTTGCCTGAGTTTTCTGTCAGCCGCTAGCCGTGTAGCAAGTCGCCCGGATGGCGTGTAACGGAATCCGGGCGGCGTGAACCTTTTCTGCGCCGGGCCGCTGAAGCGGGACGGTCCGCCGCCCAGGCGACGACGTGGTGCGCGCGGCGGAGCAGGCCGGAAGCCGTGGCGGTGGAGCGGGAAGCCGGGTTCGAAGACCGGCGGGAGCGCCTGGGGTGTGGGCCTTGAGCCCGGGCGGACCAGTGCTTAAGCCTTTGGGGCCGGTGGATCTCGCCCCGCGGTGGGCACCCTGGCTCTTGGGCTGAGCATTCTCCCTGCCGGGCGGGGAGGGGACGTTCATCCCGCGTCAGCCCCTCGCCACCACCGCCCCGGGAGTGGCGCCAGGCCTGGCGCACCACAAAAAAAGAGCCCCGAAGGGCTCCTGCCAAAACTGCAAAATAATTCTGATCAAAATTTCCTGCTTGTTCTGTACTTCTCACACAGGTCTACATCTTTTCGCATCTGCATCTATTGCATGGTTACTGCACTGGCTACCAGATACAACACAAAAATCACGATAGCCAAGCCGATGACCACAGTGGGGTCATCGTCTGATACCAGGCGTTGTCTCGCCATCTCACACCTCCTCGTCGGTACTGCGGACGAATTGCCGCTCTTTAGATACCATAAAAAAGTGTGCTTTTATTAGCATACTAAAATTGTGTAAAACTGCAAGCCCCGGTATCGGCAGTTTCCCCGGGTCCGGCGGAATTTCCGCTTTCCAGCCGGTCCGGGGCGCGCTGGGTACACGATCGTTCTTGCGGCTCCCCGGTGCGGTGGGTACCATTACCCGCTTTTCATTCCACTTTGCGAAGGTTCAAGCATGCGTAGCCACTATTGCGGGCAAGTTGACGAATCCCTGATTGATCAACGGGTAGACGTTTGCGGTTGGGTGCATCGCCGCCGCGACCACGGCGGGGTGATATTCGTTGATTTGCGCGACCGGGACGGGCTGGTGCAGGCGGTGTTCGATCCCGACACGCCGGAGATTTTTATGATCGCCGAGCGCATACGCAGCGAGTACGTGGTGCGCATTTCCGGTAAAGTCCGGCGCCGCCCGGAGGGCACGGAAAACCCCAATCTGCCTACCGGTCAGGTGGAGATCCTGGGGGAGTCGCTGGACATCCTGAACCGCGCCGAGCCGCCACCCTTCCAGGTGGAAGACGAGATCGACGTGGGCGAGGACGTGCGGCTGCGCTACCGTTACATTGATTTGCGCCGGCCGCAAATGCAGCGCCGCTTGCGCCTCAGGGCCCATGCCGGCCGGGTGCTCAGGCGGTTCCTGGACGAGCGTGGTTTTGTGGACATGGAAACGCCCATGTTGACCAAGTCCACCCCGGAGGGGGCGCGGGACTTTCTGGTGCCCAGCCGCGTGCACCCCGGTTCCTTTTACGCGCTGCCCCAGTCCCCCCAGTTGTTCAAGCAGCTGCTGATGATGTCCGGCATGGACCGCTACTACCAGATCGTGCGCTGTTTCCGCGACGAGGATTTGCGCGCCGACCGCCAGCCCGAATTCACTCAGCTCGATATCGAGGCGTCTTTCATCGACGAAGATCAAATGATGACCTTGATGGAAGACATGGTTCGCGAGTTGTTTGCCCAGGTGCTGGAAGAGCCGCTGCACACGCCTTTTCCCCGCATGCGCTATCACGAGGCCGTCGCCCGTTTTGGCATAGACCGGCCCGATTTGCGCATCCCCCTGGAGCTGACGGAGCTGACGGATGTGATGGGCGAAGTGGATTTCAAAGTGTTCGCAGCGCCGGCCAGGGATCCCAATGGCCGTGTCGCCTGTTTGCGCCTGCCCGGCGGCGGCGACCTCAGTCGCAAGGAGATCGACGACTACACCGCTTTCGTGGGCCGCTATGGCGCCAAAGGCCTGGCCTATATCAAGGTGAATGATGCGGCGGCGGGGCGTGAAGGCCTGCAATCGCCCATTGTGAAATTCCTGCCCGATGCTGTGGTGACAGCCGTGCTGGAGCGCACGGGCGCGCAAAACGGCGATTTGATTTTTTTTGGCGCCGACAAAGCGAAAGTGGTCAACGAATCCCTGGGGGCGCTGCGGGTGAAACTGGGCCACGACCGGGAGCTGGTGGAACGCGGCTGGCGGCCGCTGTGGGTGGTGGATTTCCCCATGTTCGAATGGGACGGGCAAGAAAACCGCTGGTTTGCGCTGCATCATCCCTTTACCGCGCCGCGGGTGGATGATGCCGCCGCTTTGGCGGCCGAACCCGGCCAGGCCCTGTCCCGGGCCTATGACCTGGTGTTGAACGGCACCGAAGTGGGCGGCGGGTCCATCCGCATACATCAGACCGATATGCAGGCGGCCGTGCTGCGTCTGCTGGGGATCTCCGACGAAGAGGCTCAGGAGAAGTTCGGCTTTTTGCTGGAGGCGCTCAAATACGGTTGTCCGCCCCATGGCGGTATCGCCTTCGGCTTGGACCGCCTGGTGATGTTGATGACCGGCTCCGCCTCCATCCGCGATGTGATGGCCTTTCCCAAAACCCAGACCGGCAGTTGTCTGCTGACCCAGGCGCCGTCGGAAGTGGCGGCATCGCATTTGCGGGAGCTGGGTTTGCGGGTGCGCAAGCCGCAAGCTTATAGGTAGGGAAGAGTTTTGCCACGGAGGATACAGAGATTGAGAGTATTCATCGTGGCATCTCAATATTCTTCATTGCCGTGCTCTCCGTGGTGAGGCCGGCCACCTTGCCAGCAGCGCTTCAATTCATGTAGAACATACCCCCAGCATCAAGCAGAGGTATTGTTAATGGCAGCCACCGCCACTGCACTGCACACATTTGATCACGTTCCCGAAGACGAGATTCAAGCCCGTATCGTTGCCGCAAAAGAAAAGCTGGGCGATGAAGTGGTGATACTTGGCCATCACTATCAACGGGAGGAGGTGTTTCGCCATGCGGATTACTCCGGCGATTCCCTCAAGCTGTCCCGGCTCGCCGCCCGGTCGCAGGCGCGTTACATTGTGTTTTGCGGTGTGCATTTCATGGCGGAAGTGGCGGATATCTTGTCGCGGCCAGGGCAAGTGGCGATTTTGCCGGATTTGAGCGCCGGCTGTTCCATGGCCGATATGGCCAACCGCATGAAAGTGGAACGCTGCTGGCGGGAACTGGCTGAGGTGTTGGACCCCGACCAATCCGTGACCCCCGTGACCTACATCAACTCCGCCGCCGATCTCAAATCGTTTTGTGGCCGCCATGGCGGCATCGTGTGCACCTCCGGCAATGCGCGCCAGGTTCTGGACTGGTCCTTTGGCCAGCGCGAAAAAATATTGTTCTTCCCCGACCAACACCTGGGCCGCAACACGGGCTTTGATATGGGGATTCCATTGGATGAGATGGTAGTGTGGGATTTCACCCAAGCCATGGGCGGCCTGTCCGGAGACCAGATCCGCCGCGCCAAAATGATTTTGTGGAAAGGTTTTTGTTCGGTGCACCAGATGTTCCGCCCGGAACACATCGACGCCTTTCGTGCCAAACACCCCGCTGGCAAAGTGATTGCCCATCCTGAGTGCATGTTCGAAGTGTGCCGGAAATCCGACTGTGTGGGTTCCACCGAGCGCATCATCCAGATCGTCAGCGAATCGGTGCCGGGCAGCCGCTGGCTGGTGGGCACGGAGTTGAATCTGGTCAGCCGCCTTGCGGCGCAGCAAAAAGCGGCAGGCAAGCATGTGCACTTTATGTCGCCCACCATCTGCATGTGCTCCACCATGTTTCGTATCGATCCCCGGCATTTGTGTTGGACCCTGGAGAATCTGGTGGAAGGCCAGGTGGTAAATCCGGTCAGGGTGTCCGAGGCGGATGCGGGCTACGCGCGTTTGGCTTTGGAGCGCATGTTCGAGGTGTCGGTTTAGAGCGCGTTCCCAGCCGCTCATCGCCTGGCCGGTGTCTGAAGTCCCCACCGTCGCGCTGGTGCACGGCTTGTATCTGCCGCGATGGGCGATGACTGTGTTGTCATCGCGCTTGCGGCAGGCCGGTTTCCATCCTGTCTTGTTTTCCTATCCCTCCTGGCGCCAGGGTCTTGGGGCCAATGCCGATCGTCTGCGGCACTTTCTCGGGACGCTTTCCCCCACATCTTTGCATTTTGTGGCGCACAGCATGGGCGGTTTGGTGGTTGCGCGCTTGCTCCACCACTGTGCCGTCGTTCCTGCGGGCCGGGTCGTTGCTTTGGGTACGCCCTTTCTCGGCAGCCATGCGGCCCGGTGTTTGCAAAAAAACGCGCCGGGCCGGCTGCTGTTGGGGCGGGGCGCGGAAGCCTTGGCGGAAGGTTTTCCACACTGGTCCTGTCCCTGGCGCCTGGGCGTGATTGGCGGGACGCGGGGGTGGGGGCTGGGGCGTTTCGTCGCGCCGGGTCTGCCTTCACCCCATGATGGCACCGTAGCCCTGGCGGAAACGCGGGTAAGGGGTGGCAGTGACCATGTGTCTGTGGACGCTTCTCACAGCGGCTTGTTGTGGTCCTCCGAAGTTGCCGCGGCTGTTGTGGCGTTTCTGCGTACGGGGCGGTTTGTCCGCGGTGTATCCTGCTGACATGCGATTAATCTGTGGGCGTCGAAATCTTGGCGCGCGACCTTATACCCCTTCGTCAATCCCGTGTCGTTGTGCGCTATAGCGTAATTAAGTGATTGATCAGGCGTGCATTAATAATTTCACTCTGTGGCACAAGTCTTGCTCCTTCCGGCTTGCCTGGTATTCGAGGACGAAGGAATGGCTGAAGCGGCGGACGCAAAGGGTGGTGTGCAAGCGCCCGATAAAGGTGGCACGGGGATGATGAAGATCATCATCATCGTGGTGGGTGCCATCGTCCTGGTGGCGGCCAGCGTGGGCGCCTCCCTGTTTATGATGAGTTCCATGCTGGAAAAGCAGACCGCTGAACAACCCGCGGATGGTGAGGATCCCGAAACGCCACCGCCGGCGCCCATCTATTTCAAACTCGATCCCGCCTTTGTCGTCAATTTCATGGACGGCGACAATTTGCGCTTTTTGCAGCTGAACATCGAACTGATGACCCACGATCCGGAAGTACCCAAGCAGATCGAGGCGTACATGCCGGTGATACGCAACAACATTGTCCTTATGTTGAGCAGCCAGGAGGCCGCCACCTTCGCGACCATGGCGGGCAAGCAAAAGCTGCGTGCCGAAGTGTTGGCCAACATTCAGAAAATATTGGAAGAGCAAACCGGCGCCCCCGGCGTGGAAGAGGTTTATTTCACCGGTTTTGTGATGCAGTAGCACATGTCTGTCAACGACATACTCACCCAGGATGAAATCGACGCGCTGTTGCACGGTGTCAACGCCGGTGATGTCGAAACGGAAGCCGATGAGGCCCCTGCCGACGGCGAAGTCAGATCTTATGATTTCGCCAGCCAGGACCGTATTGTACGGGGGCGCATGCCCACCCTGGAGATGATCAACGAGCGCTTTTCCCGCCATTTTCGTGTGAGCCTGTTCAATATGCTGCGCCGCAGCGCAGAAATATCCATCGGCGGTGTGCAAATGATCAAGTTTGGCGAATACGTCCACAGTTTGTTCGTGCCGACCAGCTTGAACCTGGTGAAGGTCAAGCCGCTGCGCGGGACGGCTTTGTTCGTACTTGATCCAAAACTGGTATTCATCACCGTGGACAATTATTTCGGTGGCGAGGGGCGCTTCTACACAAAGATCGAAGGCAGAGATTTCACGCCTACCGAAATGCGGGTCATCGAACTGATGCTGGCCAGGGCGTTTGTGGACCTGGCCGAGGCATGGCGGCCGGTGATGGCGGTGGAATTTGAATACATCAATTCCGAAGTGAATCCACAGTTCGCCAATATCGTCAGTCCCACAGAGGTGGTGGTGGTGACCACCTTTCATGTGGAGTTGGACGGTGGCGGCGGTGATTTTCATGTGACGCTGCCCTATTCCATGGTAGAACCCATTCGCGAACTGCTGGATGCCGGGGTGCAAAGTGACCGCGCTGAAACTGACGAGCGGTGGACGGTATCCTTGCGGGAGGAAATGAAAGAAGCGGAAGTGGAATTGAGCAGCACGCTGACCTACGTCGATTTATCGCTCAATGACATCCTGAAGCTGAAGCCCGGTGACGTGATACCGGTGGAACTTCCCGAAACGGTTACCCTGCGCGCCGAAGGCATACCCGTGTTTCGGGGCGCCTTCGGTGTATCCAATGGCATGAATGCCATAAAAATACATGGCGCTGTTCAGGCGCCCAGGGATTAGCAGGATGTTGAAAAAGGCCCTCCTGGCCCTTTCCAACGCCGGCCGCCGCCAACGCGGTTTGTGGCTGTCTTTCATGTTTAATGACTTATCGTCATTGACCCTGACGGTGCAGCCATACATTGCACACAGTTTGGTGAACAACAGAGTTTTTCAACCAGCTGTTGGACGGCCTGGCAGCGGTGATACGAGCGTGGACGGTTGCGGCTGCGATCGCTGAGGTGGAAGTATGAGTGATGACAACGACGACGCCAGCGTTGAAGACGCCTGGGCGGCTGCACTGGCCGAGCAGGCCGAGGAAGAGGAGGCCGCTGCCGGGCAAGCCCCGTCAGAGCCATCCTACGACAAACCCCAGTTCGACGAGTTGCAGGATGAGGGCGGTGCTCCGGTCTCGGAGGATGTCAATCTCGACGTTATTCTGGATATTCCCGTCACCCTGGCGGTGGAGATCGGACGGACCAAATTCCGCATCCGCAACCTGTTGCAACTGAACCAGGGGTCGGTGGTCGAGCTGGACCGTCTGGCCGGAGAACCCATGGACGTTCTGGTCAACGGAACCCTGATCGCCCACGGCGAGGTCGTGGTGGTCAATGAAAAGATCGGCATACGCCTCACCGATGTCATCAGTGCCGCCGAGCGCGTGCAGAAGCTGAAGTAGAAGGTGGAAGCGGGCTTGAACGCGTTGTTCCGACATCTTTCAGATGGGGCGCAAAGATACCGTCGGCGTGCTCTGATATTGGTAGCCGGTGGGGCAGCATCGTTTCCCGGAGCTGCTGCGGCGGCAGCGGCCGAAAACACCACCGATCCGTTCAGTGCCGGCTACCTGCTGCAGCTTGTGGCGGGTTTGTTGCTGGTGCTGTGCCTTATTCTGGCGTTTGCCTGGTTGCTGAAAAAGTCCGGCCGTTTTGGCGGGACGGGGCGCGGTCCCGTGAAGGTGTTGGGCGGATTGTCGCTGGGCGCGCGGGAACGCTTGGTGCTGGTGCAGGTGGGTGAACAGCAATTGCTGCTCGGTGTGGCGCCGGGACGGGTTCAGACGCTGTACGTGCTGCCGGAAGCCGTTGCACCAGACCCGCAAGCCTCTTCCGGCAACACCTTCGACGGCGTACTGAGCCGGTGGACAGAATCCAGGGGCCGGCCATGAAGGACTTGCGGCCGCTGTTGGGCCTGTCCCTGCTTGCGGCCAGTGCGGCCGCCTTCGGCGCTGACGGTCTGGACGCCGTCACGGTGACGCCCGACGGCCAGGGCGGTGAAACGTACTCGGTCACCTTGCAGATCGTGCTGTTGATGACCCTGTTGACCCTGCTGCCGGCGGGGTTGATGATGATGACCTCGTTTACGCGCATCATCATTGTTCTGGCGCTTTTGCGGCAGGCCTTGGGTACACAGCAGACCCCCACCAATCAGACGCTGATCGGTCTGGCATTGTTTCTGACACTGTTTGTGATGGCGCCTGTTTTGGAGCAGGCTTATGATGACGGCGTCGCGCCCTATATGGGTGAGCAGCTCAGTTTGCAGCAAGGGCTGCACCGCGCCAGCCTGCCTTTTCGTGAATTCATGCTGGCGCAGACCCGGGAAGCCGACCTGCAGTTGTTTTTGAATCTCTCTGCGGCGGGCGAGGTCACAGAGGAAGACCTGCCGCTTGCGGTGTTGGTTCCCGCCTTCGTCACCAGCGAACTCAAGACTGCTTTTCAAATTGGTTTTTTGATATTTATCCCTTTTTTGATCATCGACCTGGTCGTGGCCAGCGTATTGATGGCCATGGGGATGATGATGCTATCGCCACTCATCGTATCCCTGCCGTTCAAAATTATGCTGTTCGTTCTGGTTGACGGGTGGACGCTGATTATCGGCACCCTGGCGGCGAGCTTCTATGCCGCCTAGTGGCCACCTGCCTGGTCCTTGCCGGAGGAGATGCAGATGACGCCGGAGATGGTGGTCACCCTGGGGCAGCGCGCCCTGGAAATCACCCTGCTTCTGATCACCGTAATGCTGGTGCCTGCCCTGATTGTCGGTTTGCTGGTGAGCATGTTTCAGGCGGCAACGCAAATCAATGAAGTGACCTTGAGTTTTATTCCCAAGCTGCTCGTCACCGTAGCGGTCATCATGTTCGCCGGGCCGTGGATGTTGCGGGTGCTGATTCAGTATGCCCGCGGCCTCATTGAGAGCATTCCCGGCCTGATTGCCTGAGGTGCCCCGTGCTGCATGTCACCAGTTCTGAGATGCTGAGTTGGGTGCAACTGTACTTGTGGCCCTTCGTCCGCATTGCGGCGCTCATGTCGGTGGCGCCGGTTTTCGGCACCCGCACTGTGCCCATGCGTATTCGTCTGGGCATTGCGCTGGTACTCACGCTGGTGGTGGTGCCGACGCTGCCCCCCTTTCCCCGCGTGGATCCGCTGTCCGTCACCGCTTTGTTGGTCACGGTCCAGCAGTTGCTGGCCGGCCTGGTCATGGGATTTGCGCTGACCTTGGTGTTCAGCGCGCTGATAACCGGCGGCCAGGTGGCGGCGCAGCTCATGGGGCTCGGTTTTGCCTCGATGATGGATCCCCAAAACGGCGTCAGCGTGCCCGTGGTGGGTCAGTTCTACACTATTGTCGCCACCTTGCTGTTTCTGGTGTTCGACGGCCATCTGGTGTTGATAGAAATGGTCAACGCCAGTTTCGCCAGCCTCCCGGTGGGACAGACCATGCCGGCGGGCAACTACTGGCGGCTGGCGGCCTGGGGCTATTGGGTGTTCGCTGGTGCAGTGCTGGTGGCGTTGCCGTCCATAGCCGCCCTGTTGATGGTGAATATGGCCTTCGGTGTACTGACCCGGGCGGCGCCGCAGCTCAATATCTTTTCGGTGGGTTTTCCTGCGACCATACTGTTTGGGTTCATGGTCATGTTGGCGTCCCTGCCCTATTTTGTGCCCAAGTTTTCGCAGTTGCTTGAGTCGGCCTATGTATTGATAAGCCAGTTGCTGAGCGTCGCCTAGCGCCATGGCGCAGGAAGGTGGACAAGAACGAACAGAAGAGGCCACTGCCAAGCGCCTGCGCGAGTCCCGTGAAAAGGGGCAGATTGCCCGTTCGCGCGAATTGACCTCGGTGGTGATGTTGCTGGCAGGGGGCGGCATATTGCTGGCATTGGGCGACGGCCTGATCACCGCGCTGCTGGCACAGATGCGCACGTATTTTCAGCCCTTCTCCGCCGGTATCAACGATGTCAACCAGTTGCCCGGCGTTTTTCTGGCCGCCGCTGTGGAGGCGTTGTGGTTGTTGTTGCCCGTCATGGCCGTGCTTGCGCTTGCCGCGGTGTTGGCATCCGTCGCCTTGGGGGGATGGGCCTTCAGCGCACAGGCCATGGCTTTCAAATGGGAACGCCTAGATCCCATCAAAGGACTGGGAAAAGTGTTTGCCTGGCGCGGCGTGGTCGAGTTGCTCAAGGCGCTGGTCAAGTTTGTGCTGGTTGGCGGGGTGGCGCTGGCGCTGCTAGCCGCCAACGCCCAGGCGTTTTTGGCACTGGGCACCGGGAGCGTGGCGGTGGGTTTGCGGGAGGCCGCCGGCTTGTTGATCTGGGGTTTTCTTCTGGTGAGCGCTTCTTTGATCCTGGTGGCGCTGGTGGATGTGCCTTTTCAGCTTTGGGATCACGCCAAACAATTGCGCATGACCCGTCAGGAGGTCAAGGACGAAAACAAGGAGACGGAGGGCAGCCCGGAAGTGCGTAATCGCGTGCGGGCCTTGCAAAGGGAAATGGCCCAGCGGCGCATGATGGCGGATGTGCCCAGGGCCGATGTGGTGATCACCAACCCCACTCATTTCGCGGTGGCCCTGCGTTACGACCAAAGCACCATGCCGGCGCCCAAAGTCGTGGCCAAGGGCGCAGACCTGGTGGCCGCGCAGCTTCGCACCGTCGCCGCGGGCGCCGGGGTGCCCATCGTTTCCGCGCCGTCCCTGGCGCGGGCGATTTACTACAGCACGGATATCAACCGTGATATTCCGGCCGGTTTGTATCTTGCCGTGGCGCAGGTGCTGGCTTATGTCTATCAGCTTCGTCACACCCGCGGGCGCAAGCCGGCGGCGCCGCAGTTTGCGGACTTGCCTATTCCCGATGAGCTGCGGCGGGAAAGGTGAGGAATTCCGGGCCACGAAGCACGCGGTGCGCACGGAGACAGATTGGCAACCGTGGGTTTCCGGGGGCCGTAGGCCGGACGGCGCCCACCGGGAGGCCCGGGCTGCAAAAGGTGTTTCTCTGTGCTCTGCGCGGTAAGCAAAGGCCGCCAAAGCCGGGTGTCACGTATGAGAAATGGTTACGAGACGTGGCGGGTGGATCATTGGTTTCAACGATGTAGGGGTGAGAGATGAATCAAACTGACGCCGCATCGCCGTCTGCCGGCTTGAGCACCATGGGGCTGGGTGCGCCCCTGCTGTTGATGATGCTGCTGGCGATGATGGTGTTGCCGTTGCCGCCGGTGGCGTTGGACATTCTGTTCACCTTCAATATCTCGCTCGGTCTGGTTGTGCTGCTGTCCGGCATCTATTCCCAAAAACCCCTGGATTTTGCCTCATTTCCCACCGTGCTGTTATTGGCGACCTTGTTGCGGCTGGCCCTCAACGTCGCTTCCACCAGGGTGGTGCTGCTGGAAGGGCATACCGGCACGGCGGCAGCAGGCAAAGTGATCGAGTCGTTCGGCGATTTTGTCGTTGGTGGCAACTACGCCGTCGGCCTGGTGGTCTTTGCCATCCTCGTGATTATCAACTTCGTCGTGGTCACCAAGGGGGCGGGGCGTATTTCAGAGGTCTCCGCGCGCTTTACTCTGGATGCCATGCCGGGCAAGCAAATGGCCATCGATGCTGATCTCAACGCCGGTCTGGTGACCCAGGAGGAGGCCAAGGCGCGGCGCGAAGAAGTCACCCGCGAGGCCGATTTTTACGGCGCCATGGACGGTGCCAGCAAATTTGTTCGCGGTGATGCCATCGCCGGTATCCTGATCTTGTTTATCAACATCATAGGCGGGCTGGCCATTGGGATGGTGCAGCACAACATGGCCTTCGCAGATGCCGTGCGCAACTACACCCTGCTCACTGTGGGCGACGGTCTGGTGGCGCAAATCCCCTCCCTGGTGCTGTCCACCGCCGCGGCCATCATGGTCACGCGGGTGTCCCGCGCGGAAAGCATGGAACAGCAAATTGTCGGCCAGTTGTTTGGGGGGGCACGGCCTTTGGCGGTCACCGGTGGTGTGTTGGCGGTCATCGGCCTGATTCCCGGCATGCCCAATGCCGTGTTCCTGATTCTGGGCGGGCTGGCCGGCAGCGGCGCCTACCTGATCGCCAGCAGGAAAAAACGCGAACAGGCCAGGCCGGTGGCGGCGCCGCCTCCCGCGCCGGAGCAAAAAGAGCTGGGTTGGGATGATGTGGTGCCGGTGGACACCATCGGGCTGGAAGTGGGTTACCGCCTCATTCCCCTGGTGGACAAAAACCAGGGTGGCCAGCTCATGCAGCGCATCAAAGGCGTGCGCAAGAAACTTACCCAGGAATTGGGTTTCCTCATCCCGCCGGTGCACATCCGGGACAATCTCGATTTGTCACCCAATGTATATCGCATCACCCTGATGGGCGTCACCCTGGGTGAAGCGGAAGTGCATCCGGACCGGGAGATGGCCATTAACCCGGGGCAGGTCTACGGCCCTTTGCAGGGCATCCCCACCAAGGAGCCGGCCTTCGGACTGGATGCCACCTGGATAGAGGGTCCGCAAAAGGAACAAGCCCAGTCCCTGGGTTATACAGTGGTGGATCCCAGCACCGTGGTTGCCACTCATCTGAGTCAGATACTGAGCGATCATGCCCATGAATTGCTGGGCCGCGAAGAAGTGCAACAACTGATGGACAAACTGGCCAAAACCAATCCCAAGCTGGTGGAGGAGCTGGTGCCGGAGAACGTGTCCCCGGGCACGTTGCAGCAGGTGCTGCGGCAGTTGTTGCAGGAGAAAATCCCCATCCGAGACCTCAGAACCATTGCCGAAACCTTGGCGGCGCAGGCGGCCAGGAGTCAAGACCCCGCCGTTCTCACCGCCGCAGTGCGGGTGGCCTTGGGCCGGTCAATTGTTCAGCAAATCAATGGGATGAGGTCGGAGCTGCCGGTGATCACGCTGGCCTCCGAGCTGGAACACATATTGCAAAACTCCCTTCAGTCGGCGGCCGAGGGCGAAGTGGTGTTTGAACCCGGCCTGGCCGAACGTCTCCACCAGGCGCTTGCCGAAGCGGTGAAACGGCAGGAGATCAATGGCCAGCCCAGCGTGTTGCTGGTACCGGCACAACTGAGACCGGTGTTGGCCAAATTCGTTCGCCATACTCTGCCCGGACTGCATGTGCTGGCCTACAACGAGCTGCCAGACAACAAGCAGATCAAAGTTGTGGCCAATGTTGGCCAGTAACCAAACATCCTGAGCTGCGAGCGTGAGTGTCCATGATTGATTCACTGTCCATTGTCCCCGGACCGAGGGCTTATGAAGATTAAGCGCTTCGTTGCGCCCGACATTCGTCAAGCCATAAGGATGGTGCGTGATGAGCAGGGTCCGGACGCGGTGAT